>JASHWB010000434.1 GCA_030044295.1 Candidatus Acidiferrales bacterium | reverse complement strand
GAAGACGGAGTCAACGCATCCGCCTGCCGGACTATTCAGGAAAAGCGCTCCCGCGATCGCGCGCGCTCTGGCATCGAAGAAAGTATCGCCGAAAGGGCCGGGCTCGGGGATGCGGATGCTCACTTTTTATATCAATCGCGCGGGACGCAACCTGAGCGCCTCGCGGCGGGCGGAACTGAATCGCGCCAAGGAGCTGCTTTCGGATCGAATACACCGTGCGAGCCGGTCGAAGACGAAGATCCGTACATAGTGCAACGCGGCGGCATTTGACGCAGGCCATCAACCCGAAGGCGCGCCGCTACACAACGCCAGCGATCGACCGTCGGCCGAACCTAGCCGCGGATCGTGAGGACCGGACACGGGGCAGCGGCGATGACTTTGTGCGCCGTACTCCACGGCAGGTGGCCGGAAGCGCCGAAATCACCTTTCACGTGACGGACGCCGATTACGATCAGGCTCACCTTGCGCTCGCACGCGGTCTTAAGAATTTGATCGGCGGCCGCACCTTCTTCCACCAGGAACGCCGGCTCGCACCATAGCGCCGCTTCGGCCGGCAGCATGCCGCGAAGGCGGCCGACAGTACCCTCGGTCAACTCCGGCGCGCCGACGAGTTCGTCGATCTTGCGGTTTTCGATGACGTGCAGAATATCAAGGTGCGCCTGATTTTCCTGGGCCAGCGAGAGCGCGTACGGAGCCGCCGCTTGCGAGGCCGGAGAGAAATCCGTAGCAAATAAAATGCGCTTCATTTCGGTGGCGCGCGCAGGCTCGGTTCCTACGCAAGGCCCGATGGTGAGCACGGGGCACGGCGCGCGGCGCAACGCGGTTTCCGTCACTGAGCCGAGCAGGATTTTGCCGATACCCTCGCGTCCATGCGTGCCCATCACTACGAGATCGATGCGTTCCCGGTCGATTAAGTCGGACAACGTTTCCCAAACGCCGCCTTCATTGACGACTGCCTGATGTTCGATGCCGGCGAAGAGGCCAGCCAAGTGCGCAGCTTGTTGCTTGGCCTGGTACTCGGACGCTTCCCGAAGCGCAGGCCACGATTCGGGAGGAGCCATGCCGTAGGAGTCCAGCGGGCGGACATGGACGGCGAAAATTTTCGAGCCGTAGCGCCGCGCGATCGCTGTGGCATAAGACGCGGCAACTTCGGCCATCGGTGAAAAATCTGTGGCGTACAGGATGTTACGAAAATCTACGTGAATCTGCGGCTTCGATGTAGCCATGTGCCACCTCTCCAAGAATGCGACTTCGACTGAGATAAGAGGAGCCTAAGAGAATACTAGACGCAAAGCGGCACGCGACGCTGTGACCTAGGTCACAGGCGATTTGGCAGAGAGTGTAGCAGACAACTAAAACGTCGACGTAGCGCGAGGCCTGCGGACGCTACTTGATTGCGAGCGCAGGCCCGCGCTTTTGCCGAACGTTGAAGATTTCACAGTGGCGGGTCAGGCGCCGGTTACTTCGACTCGTTTGCCGAGCGCTCTCTGGGCCTTCGGCATTTCGAGTTCCAGGACGCCATTCTTGAGAGTTGCCTTGGTCTTTTCCGGATCGACTTCCACGGGTAGGTCGATCGCACGAAGCATTTCGCTGGAGCAAAGCTCTTTGTAGATCACCTTGCCCTTGGCTTTCTGTTCCTGGCTGGACTCCCGCCTGCCGCTGATGGTCAGGCGCGCGGGCTCCAGGCTGATTTCGATGTCCTTGGGCTCAAAACCGGGAACCTCGGCTTGGACATTCAGAGCGGTATCCGACTCGCTGATATTGACGTGAACGGGATGAACGAGCTGCTCTTCGGCGTTGAACCAGTTCTCCAAGTCGCGGCCGAAAGCGCCATCATTCTGGAACAGATCGAACGCGCGACGCGCAATCTCGTCGTGGATGCGGCTCATGCGTTCGAGTAAGGTTTGTGGTTCCACAACTCGCAACGACCCGCTCGATGGGGCCCTTTGTACCGCGGTGCTCTTCTCTGCCATTTTTCTACTCCTTTCCCTTCTCTTCCCGCCTTGCGACCCTCTCCGAAGGACGCGGCCGCGCGGCGGCATACTTCAGCCTGCGTTGAAGCCCATCACTTTCCGGAGTTGACCGGCACGCTGAGCTTTCTCACGCCGTCCGATAGTCCACAAATACTCTCGGTCGTGACGAATGTC
The DNA here is from genome assembly GCA_030044295.1 of Candidatus Acidiferrales bacterium. GTDB lineage: Bacteria > Acidobacteriota > Terriglobia > Acidiferrales > UBA7541 > Palsa-295. The sequence continues at coordinate 568 of JASHWB010000434.1, read as the reverse complement.
AAAAAAACGAAAATTTCCTTTGAAAGCGGGGACGTTCCCGCAGCGCGTGATTTTGGAAGCGCAACCCTTCGCGAAATATGCGGAGCAAAAGAGGCCGTTCACTTAAGTATTCCCAGCTGGAAATTCAATTGATCTGTTGCGATCTGATAGTCGTATTTCGCGCTAGCCTGCTCGATTTGCGCCTGGGTTTGATTGAGTTGCGCCTGGCTAAGCTCGACGATTGAGCTGAGGCCGAGCTTGTACCGCGATTGCGAGAGCTGCAGAGCCTGATTGGCCTCGTTGAGCAGTTTGTCCGTCAATCCCAGGTTCTGAAACGAAGTATTTGCGTTCAGCCATGCGGTGCGAACGTCGCGGGCCACGCGATCCTGCAGGTCACGGAGATCTTGATCCTGCGCACGAGCGCGCGACTCTGCTTCGCTGCGCTCCGCGCCGAAAAGGTGCCCGTTGAAAATAGGAATATTCACGTTCACGCCTGCCGCCGCATACTGCGTGGCAAGCTGATCGGCGCCCACGGGAGTCACACCGGCCGCGCCCGCCGCGCTGACGGTGGGAAACCACAAATCTCGCT
>JASHWB010000433.1 GCA_030044295.1 Candidatus Acidiferrales bacterium | reverse complement strand
GCACACGCAGATCGAATGCGATCCGGCCGTGTGGAACAAAGTGGAGTCGCTAATCACGGCAGATCTTCCGCCGCCGCGCCAGATCCTGGCTGGCGCACAGGACCACGTACCCGCCGTGCAAGAATCGAATCGCCCTCGCTAAATGGCGTTGCGCCGCCATTTCCCAGACAGACGCTTGGTAGGGGCGGTGGGGATCGAACCCACGACCTTCGGCTTAAAAGGCCGCTGCTCTACCACTGAGCTACGCCCCTACACGACGACGTCTCATCATCTTACCTGAAAAGCTCGCAACTCATATGCGGTTGAGACGCGATCACGAGGTAGCCAAGCGCGTTGACGGTCCGGACATTTGCCGCCAAATCGCGCGGCGATTCCGAGTGAAAGTCGCGGCGGCAGTAAGGTTTAGACCCGATTTCCTTGCGGCTCCAACGGCAGGAACAATACTGTATCGCGGGCAGCGCGTAGGCGTTCCTGATCCGTCATCGCTAATTTCGGCTTCAGTACTCGCGCTGATCGCTCTCAGGAGCGGACGTTGTGCTCGTCGTTCGCCTCTCACTAAGAGGCTGATCATCGCAGCGATTGGATTGAAGGTCGGAGGAGACATTAGCTATGAAACGCCCGCGCAAACCGGCAACTGAGAAGAACGAAAAGCCTTCGGTGACGCTTTCCGGCACGGTGGAGAAAGTCATTCCGCCGCCTCATCCTTCGATTCCCGAAAAGGCGCAGATCGCCGTGGAGGAGGCGGATCACATGTACCGCGAGCTGCGCATCGAAAATTCACTTGAGGACGAGAACGGGAACCACGTGAGCCTGAAGCCAGGCGCTGAGGTGAACGTTACCATCGAGGCCGATTCCGTGAACACAGCTCCCCAAAACAGTAAGTCCGCCACAAGCCCCGCGTCGAAGTAACCGAATTCGTCCAATGCCTTGATTCGCGCCGGCGTTGCAGTTAGATGGCGCGCCCAACGGTCGCGCACCTGGCCTTTAGACGGTCTTGTCCTTCGAGTAGCAGATCCTCTCGAGATTGCATTCGAGGCACCGCGGTTTGCGTGCCTGGCAGACTCGTCTGCCGTGCCAAATCAACTGGTGGGCAAACAGTATCCACTTGTCTCGCGGAATCACCTGAATCAGGTCCTGCTCAATTTTTTTTGGATCGGTATTCTTCGTCAGGTCCAGCCGGCCCGCTACTCGCTGTACGTGCGTATCGACAACGACTCCCAAGGCGATTCCAAACGCGGTACCCAGCACCACGTTCGCGGTCTTCCGAGCTACGCCGGGTAGCGTAAGCAGTTGCTCCATCGTCTTGGGCACTTCCCCGTGAAATTCGTCCACGAGCTTCTTGCTCGCGCCCATAATCGACTTCGTCTTGTTTCGGAAAAATCCAGTCGAACGGATCTCCCGCTCCATCTCCGCAGGATTAGCGTATGCAAAATCGGCCGGCTTCGGATACTTCGCAAAAAGCGCCGGTGTCACCTGATTCACCCGTTCGTCTGTGCACTGAGCGGAGAGGATCGTCGAGATCAGCAGCTGAAACGCGTTCTGATGCTTCAGCGCGCACGCGGCAGCCGGGTACGCTTCATCCAACTTCTCTAGAATCGCGCGCACCCGGGCCGGATTGGTTCCCCGTTTCTGCCCACCCGCACCCGTGCGTGGCTTCGCCTGGCGCGCCTTCGCAGTTTTTCGCGGAAGCTCGGCCTTCGTTTGTTTTTTCTTTCGGGTGGCCATGTGGCCAAAAACTATAGCACAGGCAGGGCGAGCCAGGGCTCGTCCCGCGCCTCTCCGAAGCACGACCCGATGCTTGATTCAGCAGTAGCTTCAGCGCGATTGCTGCTGAACCCATAGCGATCGGGTAGCCGCGCGCCGTCAAATGGCGAGGAAAAGTGTCTGCGCGAAGGGCCACTCGATATCAATCCATTGTCCCGCGGAGTCGAATCCCGCGCGGCCGCCCATTCGCTTCACTTCCTGCGGATCGTATTTGTGCGAGCTCTCCGTCCAAATCGTCTCGCCCTCCCGCAGGTACAGACGGAAACCAGCCTTGCGAATCGCTACGCTCTGCCATGCTTTCGATCGCAAGTGCATTTCGATCCGTCGTTCGATTTCATCGTAGCGCACCACGTGCTCGAATTGGCCGAGGTCGAACTCCCCGCCGAGTTCCATGTTGATCCGCGCCAGAATATTTTTGTTGAACGCGGCTGTCACTCCTGGCGGATCGTCGTATGCCAATTTCAGCATCGGAACAGGTTTTTCCAGGTCGGTCGCCAGCAGCAGAGAGTCGCCTTCTCGCAAGATTGCACGAACGTCGCACAAAAACTGGTCGCCTGCCGAACGGTCGAAGTTTCCGATCGTGCTTCCGAGAAACAGCACCAGCAACCGCTCTCCCTCGCGCCTTCGCGCCGCAACCTTGTGCAGCCCGTCCAAGTACGCGCTCTCGAAGCCCACCAGGCTGACCATTTCCATCTGCCCGAGTTCTTGCTGACAGCGGAAAAGTGCGCTGCCCGAAATGTCGATCGGGTAATAGTTCACGCGCTGCCGCCGCGCAAGCGCTTCGAGCAGATACCGGGTCTTCTGCCCGTTTCCGCTGCCCAATTCCGCCACCACCACCGGCCCGGGCACCCGCTCGACGATCTCGCATGCGTGCCTTTCCAGCAGCCGCATTCCCGCGCGGCTCAGTCCGTATTCCGGAAGCAGGCAGATCGCGTCAAACAGCGCCGAACCCAGCGCGTCGTACAAGTACTTCGAAGGGAGTTCCTTCTGTCCCGGGTGGCTCAGTCCCATCACCACGTCCGAGCAAAATTCCGAAAGAGCTCGTGTTGCCGCGCCCGCCGCGGCGGCCATTTGCGCCGATGAAGCCATCGCTATTCCTCCACGCAACGGAATTTGCTGTAAGCGTATTGGTAGTGCGGCTGGAACCAATTGCGGAAGGTTCGCCTGAGCATGCACGCGTCCGTGCGCGCGGAACCGCCCTTCATCACGAAGTGCTTGCCGTCGAAAAAATTAGCCGAATAACCTGGATAAAACGCGAACCGCTCGAAACCCGGCAACGGACTGAATTCCGAGGACGTCCACTCCCATCCGTTACCGACCAAATCGAAGACTCCCAATTCGCTGGCGCCCTGCGGATGTCCATCCACCGGCGTCGCGTCCCAATTTTGATGATGGAAATTCCCTTTTGCAGGATCCGGCTCGCTCTCACCCCACGGATACGCGTTTTCAACTCCTTCCCGCATTCCGTATGCCGCGCGATGCCACTGCGCTTCCGTCGGCAGCTTTTTCCCGGCCCACTTTGAGAATGCCGAAGCTTCGGCGTGGCTCACCCACACTGGCCAGCTCAGCGGCAGCGGAATTGCGCCGAACATCCCCCGATATTCCCAGCTCGCCTTTGGGTTCTCCGGATGAATGCCATTTTTCAGTCGCCAAAAGTGCGGATGCCGAATGCCAGAACGCTGAATCCACTCCCAATCTTCCGTTTTCCAGCAGCTCGCATCCTGGTAGCCGCCGGCCTGCACGAATTTCACGTAATCGCCATTAGACGCAGGATACGCATCGATTGAAAATTCCCGCACATCGATCCTCTGCGCGCCAAATTCGTTGTCCCAGCCAAACGGATGCGACACCGTTTTGCTCATTCCAAGCGTTGCGGCTCCCGCGGCAATCTTCACCTGGCGCTGCAGCGGCGCGGACCGCGTGTCCGCCTGCGAACCGCTCCGAGCCTCTTTTTTGTCGAACGCCAAGTTGTGAAAGAGATACGCCAGCGTTTCTGCGTGCATCAGCCGATGTTCGATCGCAACGTTCAGTAACGTTCCATCGGCAAGTCCGGGGTCCAAGCCGCGGGAAGACGCGCGCGGATTGCGGAGAGCTTCGTCTAATCGACAGCGAATGGTGCGGTTGTACTGTTCCACTCGCGCTATGCTCGGCCAATCTTTCGGTGTGTCGGCCGGCAATCCTCCGTCGACGGGATCGATGCCGAAGGAGAATAGCTCGTCATACCCGGCATCCTCCGTTTTCAGTCCCAGCGGCCCGCTCAGCAGATTCCAATCGAACGCCTCCAGATGGCCGAGATAGAAGATGAGGCGATGGCGCTCCGGTATAGGCCGTTCGTAATATGAATTCGGCGGCAGCAGATCGAAAAGCGCGTCGGTTCGGACGCGAGCCCTGTCCACTCGGGAGAGCAGATCCGATTGCACTTTGAGAGCGGGTTGCGGCGCGGCCATTGGAGCACCTCTGAGGAAAGGAGTTCCACTTCTACTCCCGTCGCTGGGCCGGGAGCAAGAAGTTTCTACGAGCTTCAGATTGGATGCAGATGGCGCTACGAAGGGACCAAGAAATTCGGAGTCGTAAGAAGGGCGATGATTTTGGCGAACGCTTTGCCCCTGTGGCTGTGGCGGTTCTTTTCGTTGGGTCCAGCTTCCGCAAAGGTACAACCCAGTTCCGGCGAAAAAAACAATGGATCGTAGCCGAAGCCTTGCGTACCCCGCGGAGCATTCAAAATCGAGCCTTCCGCAAAGTCGGATATAACCGCTAGTGCCCAACTGCGCCGCGCGAGAGCGGTGACGCAGACGAATCGCGCGCGGCGCTGGTCCGCTTCACGGCCCTCCAAATCGCGCAGCAGCTTCTGATTGTTCCGCTCGTCCGTCGCATTCGGCCCCGCATAACGCGCGGAGCGCACGCCGGGCGCGCCGCCGAGCGCGGGCACAACAAGCCCGGAATCGTCGGCGAGCACGATTTCGTCCGTGAAGCGGCTATAGTGTAGAGCCTTCGCGGCGCCGATTTCCGCGAAGGTCAACGCGCTCTCGTCGAATGCGGGATGCTTGTGAAAATCGGGCATCAGGTCGAGCGCGACGCCCGCGCCAGCGGCCATTTCGCGATACTCGCGCAGCTTGCCCGGATTCGAAGACGCGAGCACTACATGAACCATGTTTTTTGCGCCGCTGCTATCGCGATCGGCCACGGAAATCCATACCCAGGAGTTCGTGCTGAGCGCGCGCCAGCCGCTTAATGCCGGACGAGGCGAGATCGAGCAGTCGTGCCAGTTCGTCCGTGGTGTACGGCCGGCCTTCCGCCGTAGCCTGCACTTCGACGAATTCCCCGCTTCCGGTCATCACTACGTTCATATCGACTTCGGCGCGGGAATCCTCATCGTACGCGAGATCGAGCAGCAGTTCGTCGCCTACGATTCCCACGCTTGTGGCTGCGATGGAATCGAAGATCGGAATGGCACGCAAAATTCCCGCTGAAACAATCCGTTGCATGGCGAGCGCGAGCGCAACGAACGCGCCAGTTACGGACGCGGTCCGGGTGCCCCCATCGGCCTGAATTACGTCGCAGTCGAGCCACACGGTGCGCTCGCCGAGAGCGCGCAGATCGACGGCCGCGCGAAGTGTGCGCCCAATCATGCGCTGGATCTCGAGGGTGCGTCCCGATTGCCGGCCGCGCGCCGATTCGCGGGGGGTGCGCTCCTCGGTCGAGCGCGGCAGCATGCCGTACTCTCCCGTAACCCAGCCTTTGCCGGTACCTTTCAGAAATTGTGGCACGCCGTCGTCCACGGTGGCCGTGACGATCACGCGCGTGTGGCCCAGTTCGATCAGAACGCTGCCCTCCGCGCTGGGGATGAAATCCGGGGTCATTTTGATGGGCCGCAGGTCGTGCGGCGCACGTCCGTCCGTTCGCAAAGTGCCAATTTCCTTTCTACCGTTTGACAGCTTTTTTCTCTGTACGTCGGTTTGCCGCGCCAGTTTGCCGACTGCAACTCGACGTGTCAATCAGAACCGCGCCGGTCAATACACGCTCAATGCGACGCCTTCCCGGAAGAGATTGCAGCAATTTTCGCGGGTGGAGATGCCGCGGACCGCGCAGCACTTGCCGCTGCGGGCTGTGGCGCTGAAACCCCTGAGCTTGATTGCGCGGGCAGCGGTTGCGTGTTTGGAGCTGAGGCAGCCGAGCTCGGCTGCGGCGCGGGATTCAAATCGAAGAAACCCGTGAGATCGACGTGGCCCGCGAGCGTATCGACTTCCTGGCCGTGAATCAGGATCTTCAGGCGGCGAAGCTGAGGAACGTTGGCCGCGAGCGTCCGAACGATCGAGTTTACGGCCATCGCTTCGCTCGAAATTCCTGATGGAATTTCGGACGCAAGCGAATCGGAAAAATCGGCCACGGCGGTTCCATCCGGAAGGATGTAAAAACCGAGCAGCGTGGTGCTGGCCGGAAGCGTTCGCTGATCTGGAGTGGGAGGTTCGGCGATCAAAGCTTGCACGAGCTGGCGCGAGCGCTCTACCGGATCGGCAGAAAGGGGCAGCTCGATTTGAACAGGTGCTACTTTTCCGCTGCCGGCGGCCCAGAAAATCGCCGCCTCTACGGGCTTGTCGGTTGGAGTGGATATGGGTGGCTCAAGAACAGCGCGGCGAGCCTGCTCTTCCGTCGATTGCGTGACGCTGAGGCCCTGCATGTGTCTGCGCAGGCCACCCAAGCTGATCAGGCCGACGATCACGGCGACGACCAGAATGCCTATCGCTACTTTTAGGTTTCGCGGCATCAGGGTGCCTCTGGCACGCCAGCCTGGCGAAAATTCTGCACGGTTCTTTCAATGGCGACCGATAGGGATCCGGAAAGTTCCAGCAGCGCGTCCGCACTCGTGGCAGAAATATTGGAGATCTCAATAGCGACGGCTGGGCCCGCCACAGACCGCAAATCGCGAAGCGGAACGGCCGTGGAGGTAACCGGTGAGCTAGGAAACGACTGCGCGAACTCGAGCTGCAAAATGTCGGCCAGCCGATGGCTGGCGTCAACGTATGGCCGCTGGGCCTGCTGCCACGAGATGAGAGTATTTGCGGGAAGATCCGCGATGGCGCCTGACTTCGCAGGCGACGCCGGAGACTGGGAAGACGAAGGCATGGCCTGCGTTAGAGACCAGAATTGGTCGTAATAGGCGCGCACCGTGCCCATTTTTCCGGTCGATCCGACGTGAATGGTGATGAAGATCGCGTTGCGATAAGCATTCGCGATGTCGGCGCGGTCATCATAGGAAGGATTCGAGTCGTCGGTCCGCGTCATCACTACGTGATAGCCATGGGTAAGGAGCTGCGCCTGGAGGGTTCGCGCGATCTGCAGAACGACGTCTTTTTCGGCGAGGCCATTTTCGCCGCGCGCGCCCGTGTCGGTGCCGCCATGCGCAGGATCAAGAACGATCATCGGCAGCGACAGGGCTGGCTGCGCCGATTGAGCCGTGGCACTCGGATGCGCTGCCGCAGAGGGAGTTTGCGGCTGCTGCGGTTTGCCGGACTGGCCCGGCTCAGGAAGCTGTTGCGAAACTTGGGCCGTGACTTGCCGCGACGGAAATCCTTGCGCAGCGGAAGGTAGCGATAGAAAACAGGCAATCGCGCCGAATAAAACAATCAGCGGCAAAAAGAATTTACGCACTAGCAAAAGGATAGCAGAAATGCCTTGCCTTGAAGAGGCGCGGAACGGCTGCGAAGCCGGCTCCAGCGCTTGGGCCGCTTCGGAGTGAGTGTCGCGCCATGGCCGCATGAGTTATTTCACCGGAGAAACATCGAAGAGGTGGGCGCCAAAACGATCGCGGCGGACGAAGAGACCCGCGCCGCGAAGCTCGTCCGCGCCGCGAACGTAGCGCACGTCGTTGAGTTCGTCGTAGAACACGTATTCGGGAGCGGAAAGAGGATGGCTGAAATGGATGCGCCCCTGCGATGCGCCTCCAGCCAAATTCACGGCGATGACTTTCCAAGACTCTTCGGAGCGCCATTCGTAGGCGATCAGATTCCCGCAGGTGTCGTCGCAATCGGGCGTCACGGAAAGCGGACTCCACTCGCCGTTGTGAAAAACGTCTTCTTCGGTGATGCGCAGAAGCTTTTCGAAGAATTGCGAAACGACGGGATCGGGCGGGCGCGGCGCGGCCATTCGCAACGTGATCGGCAGGTACGTTGAGGCGCCTTCGAGTTCGCCCTGGTGGTAAAAGCGCATCCCGGGCACGGTGCCCATGAGCGTACCGACGAAAATAATGCGATCTTTGCCGAAGACTTCGATGGCACGGTGCTCATCGTGATTTTCCAGGAATCGCGCGGCGTGGTCTTGGTACGAGAGTGGCGCCGCAAGAGCGGCGTGGACGGCGGGCGCGTTAATGTCGCGCACGGAATCGTAGAAAGCCTTGTCGTACGTGAACGAGAAGCCGAGATCGAGCAGACGCGGCTCGGTTCCCCAATAGGCTTCAGCAAGGAGGATCAATTGCGGGACTTGGTCGTGAACGTCCGCCCAGAATTCGCGCGGCATCGGCTTCGCACCTCGAAGGAACGGCGCCCAGATTTTTTCAAAAATATCGCTCAGATGCAGCATGGCCATGTCGCAGCGAACGCCGTCGCAGTGGCCGGCGATTGTGCGCAGCTCTTCGATTTGCGCGGCGCGCATGGCCGGCGAAAAATGATTTAGCTGGGCGGTGTCGCGCCAAGGGGGGAAGTACGGGTCGCGAGCGAGCGCGAGAAAGTGGGTGCCAGAGGGCGAATCAATGGCGCGAAAGGCTTCTGGATCATTGGTGAACTGCTCCTGGGTGGCTTGCACGTAAAACTCGGGATGTTGGCGGGTCCAAGCATGGTCGAGCGCGGTGTGATTGCCGACGAAGTCGAGGAACAGAGCCATACCGCGCTTGTGCAGTTTGTCGCGAACAAGGTCCAGGTCGCGCCAGGTGCCGATGCGCGGGTCAGGAACATACGCTGCCACGGAATAGGGCGATGCAATCACATCGCCCGGGACCCAGCCCGGAAGCGCTCGATTGTAGAGCGGCGGATTATTAGGGTCGGTGAGCGCCAAGCGCCGAGATTCGGGGCTGCGTTGCCAGACACCCATTAACCAGATGACGTCGAAACCGCGCTGGGCGAGCGCATCCCATTCGGAATCAGGGACATCCCCAAGCTTTATGAGGCCGTGCAGGCGCGAAGACAGCGTCTCCAGCCAGGCCCAGGTATTGATCTCGTAGAGATGAGGATGCGGACGCAACGCGAAAGGAACCTTGGGGAGGGGAGTCAGAGCGCTCATAGAAGATGCACCGGGACGTTCCGGCCTTCGATAAGGATGTCCCTTTGTTTTGTTTGAATTAGATGACTCGAAGGTTGATTGGCTGTTCCGCCCTTGATGCAGAGAGAGGTGAGTGCCGAGTAGCGACGATGCGCAGGAGCGGGCGGCCGGTTGCAATCAGCGAACTCCGCGGCGAATTTTCGTCCACAAGACAGCATGGCGAACTGACGTTAGCAGACTGCAGAAGCTAACTTCCACTGGTCAAGAGTACAGTTGAGGGGCAGGTACGATTTACCTGTCCCTTGGCCGCTTCAGCGACCATCGATACAGTCGACGCGTGGATGAATTACAGGCCCCAATAGAACTCCTGGAACAAAAGAGCGGCGACGCCGATGGCCAGCAACGCGAAAGTAAAGGCCGCAAGTTTGCGGGTGAGAGACGCGTTCTTACCGGCGCGATACACAACGGGCAGGTTCACGAAAGCGCTAGCGATCGACGCCAGCACGACTCCCTCGCCCGCGAGCTTTGCTTGCAATTGGCCGTGAGCCACCATATTCGCTGCCGCGGCGGAAGTGCTGGCGCTGCTGGCCAGTCCGCCGAGAAAGCTGACGCCGAAGAACCCGGCTCTGCCCAGATACCGGGCGCCCAAATTGGCAATTACCTGAATGGCTATAAAGAGCGCGGCGAAACTCAGCACTCGTTTGAGGGATACAGGAGATTCAAGATGGATTTCCGGCACCGCCTCATGCTTGCGGGAGTTCACGCAGCGCACGAAAAATAACGTCACAACGGCCATAATCAGCAAAGGCCCGAGCGCGGCGGGCGCCGCCGATGGAGCGAAGAGTGCGAGGATGATCAGATTGCGCGCGAACATGGCCACGATGGCCAAAAGCAGCGCGCCGAGCGCGATATCCGATCCAGCACCGTCGGCGGAGAATGGCTTCGACAGTTCGACGGCTGCCGCGCTGCTATTAACAAACCCGGCCAGGAAGCCGCTCAGCGACAAGCCCCTGGTGCCATACACTTTGAGGAGAACGTAATTCAGAAATCCGATGCCGGCAATGGCGATGACCAGAATCCAGTCTTGGCGGAGATTGATGAGCGACCACGGATCGATAAATCGATTCGGTAAGATTGGGTAAACGACCAATGCGAGAAGGCCGAGCAAGACGGCGCTGCGAATCTCGGTGGGCTGGAGTCCACCGGCGAATTGGTGAAGCTCTTTTTTCCAAGCGAGCAGCATCATCATCAGGATTGCGGCGGCGACTGGAGTAAAGATGTGCCCCTGACCTGCCAGGGCGCCAAGGACAAAAATCACGAGGAGAGCGGCCGATGTGGTGGTTTCGAGCGACCGGTCCACGAGTAGACTGCGGAGGTTGGCAAAAATTACGATCAGGAAAACGCCGATGAAAGCCACCGCGGCGATGGTGGGACCGAGTAGCGCCGCGACCGCTCCCAAGAGAGCGGTCAGCGCGAATGTTCTGGCGCCCAGATCCTTGTTGGACCATTCCCTTTCAATGCCGACGAGCAGCCCAATGCCGAGGGAAACCCCGACTTTTGTGGCGACTTCCGGCGGTGGAAAACGAGTTGGGAACGCTAGCACACACTCTCCGAATTCGACCGTAAATTAGTAATTGTAAATGGATTCGCGGAAGGCTCAGTTGGATTCCGAGCGTGTTGTGCCTTTCTGTCACAGAAGAGCGAGGACGGACCATGCGCAAGCACTCCAAAGGAAATTAGAACAAAGAAAAATCCGCACCCTTTGCAAAGATCGCAAAGGATGCGGCACCCGCAAGTACAAACCAAGTCAGGGTGGGCAGGGTAAACCCTTCGTGCCTCAGCGCAGGCGGCACCCGCAAACACAAAACGATCGGCGTGAGCGGCAGATCAGTGCGGGCTGACCTGGGAAATGAAGGCGTGGACGTTGGCCGAGAGCTTTTCGAGATCGGGGACGTGGACGTACATCATGTGGCCCGCGGTGTAATACTCGAAGTGGATGCGGTCGTAGGCGTCCTTCGGAAGAAGGAGGTGGTCCATGGTGTACTCGGTGGCGAAAAACGGGGTGGATAGATCGAAGTAGCCGTTTTCGACCTGCACCTGGAGAGAAGAGTTTTCGAGCAGGGCCTGCACCAAATCGCGCTCGACGTTCGGAGCCGTCGGCCACGCCTCGCCCGTGTTTGTGGCGGACTTCCAATTCCACTGCTGGCTTGGAGCGTCGGGGAGGACCTTGTACTCCGCGTCCTGTCCGAACTTCAGTTCCTCGCGGACGTAGTAATTAAACGCGGCGGTGAAAGCGCCGACGATGGCTTCGTAAGAAGGTTCGGACTCGGCGTTCTGCTCGAGCAGATCGTAGGTGGGCGAATTGTAGCGGCCATCGTAATAACCGACGGTGAGGCCGCGGCCGCGAAGGAGTTCGGCGCGGAATTCAGGCCTGGTGACGCGCAGATTGGCTTTCAGAATATAGCTTTCGTCGAGCCCCGTGTAGGCGGCCATTTGCTGGGCGACCTTGGTTTTCTCGGCATCGCCGATGCTAGCGCCCTTCAGGAGCGCGGCCGCGTAATCCATCCCGGCGAATTGACGCACTTGATCGAGAAAAGCGGAGAGGTCGGCGGGCTTGTCTTTGACCAAGTTGTAGTGCCAGGCAATGGCGGCGTATGTGGGCAGATAGAGGATGTACGAATAGTCCTCGCCCATGCTGAAGTTCAAAGTGCCGAGATCGAGGACGCTGGATTGGAGGCCGATTCCGTTGATGTAGATTCCGTCGTGATCCTGAAGGTAGTTGGCGAGCGCAACGGACCGGAACGTGCCGTAGCTTTCACCGTACAGCAGTTTGGGCGAGTTCCAGCGATGGTTGCGGCTGAGATAAATAGAAATGAACTGGGCTAGCGATTTCACATCGGTATCGACGCCCCAGAAGTCCTTGTCCTTCGCTTTGCCGACAGCGTGACTAAAGCCCGTCCCGACCGGATCGATGAAGACGAGATCGGACACGTCGAGAAGCGAATACTGGTTATCGACCAACTGATACGGAGGTCCGGGAGTAGGCGTAGCGTTGCCGGTGACAACGCGGCGCGGCCCCCAAGCGCCGATATGCAGCCAAATGGACGCGGAGCCGGGACCACCGTTGTAGAGAAACGTGATGGGGCGTTTGGTGAGGTCCTTCACGCCGTTTTCGGTATAGGCCGTGGTGTACATGAGCGCTTCGGGCTCGCCCTGGTCATTTTTCAGGAGCGTGGTGGACGCCGTGGCGGTGTACGAAATATTTTGTCCGTTGATGCGCGCGGTGTGCTGGGTGACGGAGGATTGCTCCTTGGGAGCGGATTCGGTGACGTTGGCTTGCCCGCCAGGCTTGCCTTCGGCGGGCTTCGGAGCTGTGGCTTGCGACGCCTGGACGTCAGAATCGGACGACTCTTGGGCAAGAACGGGCGCGGATCGTGCGAAGAAGAGTGAGAGCGCGAGTGCGGCGAGGATCAGATTGAGCTTCATTCGTGGCTCCGATACAT
>JASHWB010000432.1 GCA_030044295.1 Candidatus Acidiferrales bacterium | reverse complement strand
GCACTCCTCGCATTCGTGGGATCGAGTAGAGAAGTATCGCTGGCCATAGCTTTTCCATGAAAAACATGCTTAAACACGCGAACACCGCAGAAGAACGAAGCTTGACGTATCCCCTGGCAACGGATCAGTTGGCCCGGCCGTTACCGCGGTTCGGCGACTTTGGATGGCGCGCGCATGGAAAGAGGGTTTGGATCGATATAGACAATTCGCCCCATGTGCCTTTTTTCCTGCCGATCATAGATGAGCTTCGCGCGCGAGGAATTGAGGTGCTCCTGACAGCTCGCGACATGTATCAAGTTCGCGACTTGCTGCAGTTCTTCGGTCTGACTTGCAAGATTGTGGGAGGGCACTACGGTAAGAACAAGGTCCTGAAGGTCGCCGCGAACTGTTCGCGTGCTCTGCAGTTGTTCCCCACAGCGCTGCAGCGCCCTGATTTGGCCGTTTCTCACGGTTCGCGGGCGCAAATTCTCGTCTGCAAAACACTGAACATTCCAGTCGTCCTAATGCATGACTACGAGCACAGCACGAAGACAGGTTTTGTAAAGCCCGACTGGGTATTCGCGCCAGAAGTGATCTCGGATCGCGATCTGAAGGCGAAGCGCGAGCGCACCATCAAATATCCCGGCATTAAGGAGGATGTTTATGTCCCGCGCTTCCGCCCTGATCCTTCATTGCTGCAATATCTTGGAGTTTCAACCGAAGAGCTGGTTGTGACGCTCCGTCCTCCGGCCACGGAAGCGCACTACCATAACCCGGAGAGCGAGATCCTTTTTGCGGAGACGGTGCGCCTTTTGTCAGAAACACCGGGAGTTCGCGCGATCACGCTTCCGCGGAACACTCGCCAGGCCGAGCAGCTGCGGCAAGAATGGGCAGAAGTGATCTCTTCGGGAAAGATGATTATTCCTGCGCAGCCGGTTGACGGTCTGAACCTCATCTGGTTCTCCGATTTGGTGATCAGCGGTGGCGGGACCATGAACCGCGAGGCTGCGGCCTTGGGTGTGCCGGTATATAGCATCTTCAGAGGGAAGATAGGTGCCGTAGACCGGTACCTCGCGAAAACCGGGCGGATGACGCTCATAGAAAGCGTGGAGCAAGTACGAGACAAGATCGTACTGATCCGCCGGAAGCGGGCCGTGCAGTCCGACATCGACGACCGGCCGACGCTTCGGTTCATCGTCGAAAATATCGTCAGTATTCTGGAGGAACAATGCCTACCGATTCGGCCGTCCGCACGATGACCTTAATGAGCGGCGCAGAGACGAGAAATTCCACGGACTTTCGGCGGATCGTTCATTCACTGACTAGCCTCGCAGTAAAGGGCCTGCAGCCGATGTTCAATCCGGCGAAGCAGCTTTTCTGCTTCAAACTGAAGCAGACGGCATCCGGCCTGGTGCAAGAAGGTATATCTTACCGGTATTCAGCAATGACGTTGATGGGACTGCACCGCCTCGAGAACGCTGGAACTGCGTCTCCGATCGACATTCAGAAGGTGCTGAACGGGCTTCTGCTAAATGCGGAATGGGTCGACAACATAGGGGATTTCGGTCTTCTACTCTGGCTGTGCGCTCTTGTAGCTCCCGAACGGTTGGATGAGATCGACCGCAAATTCGACGTCAAAAACTCGCTCGTTCGATTCCGTGATGCGCGGCAGGGACGGACCATGGAACTATCCTGGTTCCTGACGGGCCTTTCGCATCAGGCACTCGCGCGGCCGGAGAAGGTCGCGGAGACCAAAGAATTGGCTTCAGATATCTACCGGCGGATCCGCAGGAATCAAGGCGATCAAGGCTTTTTCGGCCACTTAGCGACGAATGAAGGCGTCGCTGGAGTCATGCGTGGCGACATTGGCAGCTTCGCGGATCAAGTTTACCCGATCTACGCCATGAGCAAATTCGCTCTTGCGTACAGAGAGGACCGGGCAGCTAAGACAGCGCTGGATTGTGCATTGAATCTGTGCGAGGCACAGGGTTCGCTCGGGCAGTGGTGGTGGCATTATGATCGTTCCAATGGTCAAGTCGCTGAGCGTTTTCCGGTCTTTTCGGTTCACCAACACGCCATGGGCCCGATGGCGCTGTATGCCCTGGGAGAGGCGGTGCAATCGGATTTCAGTCCATGGATTTACAAGGGGTTGCAATGGCTTGACGACAATGAGCTGGGCATCAACATGCAGGACGACACGGCGAACGTCGTTTGGCGCTGCATCGAGCGCACTCCTTCGAGCCGGTATTGGAATGCCATGATCAATTTGGCGACTCGGCGGGAAGACCGCGAATCGCGCGAGGGGCTTCGGCCATTATTCGAGTGCCGGCCGTACGAGTTGGGATGGCTGCTGTACGCCTTCGCGAATTTCGAGAACGAATAAGCCGCTGTTCTTTACGGATTCCAGTCGCCAACGACATTCGGAGCCCAAAAACTTGAAAATCATGATCGTCGTCGGGGCCAGGCCGAACTTCATGAAGGCCGCTCCACTGATCCGCGCGATTCAAAACTGCAACGGGCCGACAGCGTCCGCGCTTGCTGACCGAACCGAGCGGATACAGGCGGTCCTGGTGCACACGGGCCAGCACTATGACGAGGCGATGTCCGGGTCTTTTTTCACCGATTTGGCGCTGCCGAAACCAGACCTTTATTTGGGCGTGGGTTCCGGTTCTCACGCAGTGCAAACCGGCGAGATCATGCGGTTGTTTGAGCAGGTGATCTTGAGCGAACGGCCTGAGGTGGTGGTCGTGGTGGGTGACGTCAACTCGACTCTGGCGTGCGCGTTGGTGGCGTCCAAAGTCTCGTATGACGGCGACGGTGGGCGCCCGGTGATCGCGCACGTGGAAGCGGGACTGCGTTCGTTGGATCGCTCGATGCCGGAGGAAGTAAACCGAGTGCTGACGGATCACCTGTCGGACTTGTTGTTCGTGACCGAGGAGAGCGGCGTGCAAAACCTCCTCCACGAAGGCATCTCCGAGGAACGAATTCATTTCGCGGGCAACACGATGATCGATTCGCTCCTGGCTTCTGAGGAAAAGGCGGACCGCTCCAGCATTTTGGGACGGTTGGGCGTGCATGGGAACGGTAACGGAGCGAACGGAAACTCTGCAATGAAGTACGCGCTTCTGACGCTGCATCGGCCGTCGAATGTTGACTGCCGCGAAACTTTTTCGAACATTTTGAGCGCACTTGACGAATTGATGGGCGCCGGGCCAGTGTTTTTCTCGGCGCATCCTCGCACGCGAAAGCGGATCGCGGAGTTCGGGCTCGAATCGCATTTTGACTTCGGCGATAGGGGTGGCCGCAACGGAATCCGGATTCTGGAGCCGCTGGGGTATCTGGATTTCCTGTGCTTGATGAAACACGCAGCGGTGGTGGTGACCGATTCGGGCGGAATCCAGGAAGAAACGACGTGCCTGGGAGTTCCGTGCGTGACAGTGCGCGAAAACACCGAAAGGCCGGTCACGGTCAGCAAAGGAACAAACGTGATCGCGGGCACGAATCCGAGGAAGATACGCGAAGCCATTCAGATGCAGATGAAGCGGCGAGGCAATGGGTCGGTGCCTGAAAAATGGGATGGGCACGCCGCGGAGAGAATTATTGAGACGCTCTCGACAAGGATTAGAAAGGGACAGCTGGAAAGCGCGAACAAGTAGCGGCAAAAACCAGTACCAAGGGCCGCGACCGCAGCATTGAGAGCTGTCTCGACTAGCGGAAAGCTCGACCCTTTATTTTCAACAACTTACGACGCATTCTACTCGACAGCTGTCTCGGGTAGAAAACGGGGATTCGATATCGCAGGGACAGGTAAAAAGCACCTGTACCTCAACTGTACCTCCGACCAGTAGAAAACCTCCAGTCGGGCCACCTATCATCGCCACGATGAATGGTGGCGCAGCGACGACTGGGGGAACAGAGATGGGCCGCTGGACACGAATGCTGCTGATACTGCTGACGATCTTTTTCGCGCTAACCATGCGGGCGCGCGCGGCTGGACCGTGTCCAGCCGGAGCGCCGGTCAGCGGAAACAACTGCTATTTCATTGCGGCGAATGGGTCGGACTCGAACAGCGGGACCAGCGAAACATCTCCGTGGCAGCATGCGCCGGGAATGCCGAATTGCACGAGTACTTGTGCAGGCGTGACGCCGACCGCCGGAGAAGGCTTTATCTTTCGTGGCGGAGATACGTGGCACCTTTCGGCTTCGACAAGCGATTCGTCAGACTCGGCAATGGGCGGTCAGTGGAATTGGTCGTGGAGTGGATCGAGCACGAACTGCGCCTACCCATTCACGGGCTCGACGGCAAGCTGTATCTACCTGGGCGTAGACACCACCTGGTACAACTCATCGGTCTGCGGGTCATCCTTCTGCCGTCCGAAATTTTCAATGGACAATCCGACTTGGGCCAACTCCAGCTACCAGGACTCCTCGAACCCCGGTTTCGTGACCGCCTGCACCTATGACGATTACAACCTGCTGAACTTGTACATCACCGGGAGCTACATCCAGTTGGACAACTTCGAGTTTTTGGGGCAATGCTGGGCGACGCTAGCGGTTTACGGTGACGACAACCCGCTAAAGATGCTCAGCACTTCAACTGATCATTATGTGACAAATATTTATTACCATGGCTGGACGATGTTTTATTACAATAACGGAACAACTACGTCGGACGGCGTTCCAATCTATGTAAACCCCAGCCAAACGGACCGCCTAAGTTATAGCGTTTTCGACGGCAGCGATTCGGGAATGGCGTGCGACGGTTCGGGCACTTGCACGGGAGGCCCGATTTGGTATGGCGGCGGGGGGATGTTCGACCACAATATCTGCCGGAAGATGTCAAACTGCCTAAACCAAGGGGACCCGCAGTACATCTACGATAATCTCTTTGAGTACGACTATGAATCCCCGCAAGGCCCGGACCACGGCGCGCTCTGGGAGCCTAGTCCAACTGCCTCGTTCGGCGCGGGAGTGCCATTCTATTTTTACAACAACGTAATCCGCCACACGAATATCGGTGAAACGTTGCAGCCGATGATCTGGAATTCATCGACTAATGCCGCGGCCGGATACATTTTCAATAACACGCTTTTTGACATCGGCAATGGCGGGAACTGCATCATGGCCGCAGCGGTGGTGAGCGGCACGGCCAACTCGACGCTCTATATCTATAACAACACTTTTGGCGATGACACTTGCGACGTGCGTACTGGGAGCGGCGGAAATTGGATGCAGGGCGTCGTCCATTTCGCTAATAATCACCTCATCGACTACACCTCGATTTCGGGGCTGTACGGCGGCTCCTGTGCAACGGGCGTAACCTGCGCGGACGATACGCCTACGACCGAGATATTCCAGACGCAATCAGCAGCGAATGGCCAGGGCTATACCCAAAGCAACAATTATCAGCCGACCACCGCTGGAGGGGCGACGGTGGGTGCCGGTACGAACGAGTCGTCAGAGTGCTCGATCTTTGATCCGTTGGACAACGCTCTATGTAGCGGCTCGACCGATGGAGTTTCAGATGCGTCTGGAACCGGAGTGATCCCCGTGCTGGATATCCTGCAACCCGCGCTTCGGTCTTCGTCGTGGGACGCGGGGGCATATCAGTTCGGCGGCCAGTCGAGTCAGGTGCCGGCCGCACCAACCGCGTTGGTTGCCACGGTCCAATAAATATGGCGCGCGGGAGCGCTGCCGGTTTTTCGCTTCACAGAGCAGTTGCGCACTTCTAGAATCGGGCCACACGAAGCAAGGATTTCCGAGTGGGATACTCGATCCCAATCATTCGCAAACTCGCGGCCAGCGACGATCCGAGTTCGTTTGCTAACAGGCTTCGCAGCCGGCGGTTTCGCTACTTCGAGCGGCTTCTGGCGCCTTTTCCGCGTCCAGTGCGAATTGTCGACGTGGGTGGAACAAACGAATTTTGGGAG
>JASHWB010000431.1 GCA_030044295.1 Candidatus Acidiferrales bacterium | reverse complement strand
TCAGCCTCAGCGAAATACAGATACATTTGCGGGCGATACGGAGATTTGTCCGCCGCAAAGCGAATGTCGCGGTTGATGCGCGAGAAATTTTCGCCCACGCGTCCGCTAATTACAAACCGCGAGTTCAGTCTCAATGCGAATGGCGTCAGACGATCGAGTAGCAGACGAAACGGCTCGACCACCGCAGCGCGATACCGGTCGCGGTTCTCGTCCATCCAGGGCTTGTGATTGTTTCGCGAAAGCTCGCGGAAAAAACGGAATACTTCGCGCGTGAAGATCGGCGGCTGCTTCGAAGCCACGGCAGTCCGGCCCTAGTTGTGGCAGCCGCAAGCGCCGCCGCAGCACCCGCCGCTCGATTCAGACGACCCGCCGTTAGAGGCTTTTGCCCCGTTCGCTGGCGCCGCGAAGACCGAAAGCTGAATGGTGTGCTTCGAGCTGTCGCACTTCGGGCACGCGATTTTCGTGCTCTTGCTCATCACCAGCTTCTCGTACCGTTCGCCGCACTCGTCGCAAACGTATTCGAATATCGGCATAGCTAACTCCCGAACCTTGCACCATTATATCGCCAAACAAACGAAATCGATTCTCCGTCGGATAGGCAAAAAGCAACAGCCCCGGTTTTAAGGCCGGGGCTGTCGGTAAATCCCGCCAAGTTCGAGAGGAAACTAGTCGCCCGCCACCGGCGCGGCTTCCGAAGCGCTGGGTGCGGTTTCTTTCTGGCCGTTGCCGTTGCCGTTCCCCTTCGCATTCTCGATCTGCACGCGCTGCACCGGAGCGCCCGGAACCGCCGATAGAACCGAATCAATCGACTCGATCTGCACCACCGGCTCCTGCTGGCGCTTCAGCACCAGCTCTTCGTAAATCGCCCGCACCTTCGCCGCTTCCTCGAAAGCCTTCTTGCGGCGGATGCGGTCTTCCTCAGCCGCGGTGAGAGGAATGTCATGTTCCAAGTGACGCACGCGTGCCGCGTCTTCCGCGTCGATCTTCAGTGAATGCTCGTAGTTCTGCAGATCGACCTTCTTGCCCTTGGCGTAAATCTGATGCTTGCCATGGCTCTTATACCATTCGGCGACGGTCGCGTTCTTGTACATGTTCTCGATGATCTTCCGCCAGCCGATTCCCGTGTTATACGCGCAGAAGGAAATTTCGCCTTGCTGCGTCGCATAGGGAATAATGCACATCTCGGTCCGCCGGAAGTCGTAGTTGAAAAGGTCCTGGAACCACATGCCCGCGATGAAGAGGAAGTTCCAAGGATCTTCCGCCCGTCGCTTCATGGCGTCTTCGTACGTGCGGTCCGGGCTGGTGCGCCCGTACTTTTTCTCCGAGTTCTTCGAAAGCGCCCACGTCTTGTCGAACTTCTTCCACAGGTCTTTCAGCGTCAGGCTGGGCGGCGCCTCGAACGGCTTGTAATTCCGCAAAAGGGCCATCGCCATCATGAAATTGGAGAAGCCCTTGCTGCGCGCCGCATCCGTGATGGTGTTCACGTCCTTGGTAAGCTGCTGCGCGTCCAGGAACCGCGAAACAGGCGCCCATTCCTTCGTTTCTTTGTTGATCATCATCGCAGTGCCCACGCCGCAATTCGGGTGGCACCCGCAGGATAGCGACCCCCACTGCGAATCGGGACCATGCGAAAGGTCGGAAAACGTCGCGAAGGTGCTGATGAACGAGAGCGGAAACCAGTCGCGCGTCGGCTCGATCTTTCCAACCTGCTGGCTGACGTCCTGTGCTAAGTGCGAAAGCGTGTAGCGCTGCCGCATCCGCCGCTCGGGCGTGATGTCCTCGTCGCGTCCCGTGAACGAAACCGGCTGGAACGAAACGAACGCGATCTTCTTCGGGTTCTCCATCGCGAACTTCACGATCGGCCCTACCTGATCGTTGTTCACGTTGTTGACGATCGTGGTGACGAGCACGATCTCGATGCCCGCTTCGTGCATATTTTCGATCGCCCGCAGCTTCACGTCAAATAAGTTGCCGACCTGCCGATGGCTGTTCGCATCATTGCCGATGCCGTCGAACTGCAGGTAGGCATAGCGCATGCCCGCTTCAAACGCCTTCTTCGAAAATTCCTTGCTCTTCGCGAACTCGATGCCGTTCGTGGCCGCCTGCACGCTGTTGTAACCGATCTTCCGCGCGTACGCGACCGCCTCGATGAATTTCGGGTGCATCGTCGGCTCGCCGCCCGAAAACTGCACGGACATCTGCCGGCGCGGCTTGATCAGCAGCGCGTTATCCAGAATCTCGGTGATTTCGTCCCAGCCCAGCTCGTGGACGTATCCCACCTGGTTCGCGTCCATGAAGCACGGATCGCACATCATGTTGCAGCGGTTGGTCAGATCAACGGTCAGAACGGCGCCTCGCCCATGGCGCACCGTGCTGGAACCGTGCCGGTGCAGCTTTTCGTCGTTATGCGCCGGAATGTCGCGGCCCGGGAATTGGCTTTCGATCCACGCCAGGAACTTCGAATCCACAGCCATCAAGTCTTCGTATTTGCCGTGCTGCGGGCACTCTTTGACCATCCACACTTGCCCGTCGCGCTCGATGATCTGCGCCTTGATCTCGCCAACTTTCTCGTGGACGAGATCGGTCCAGTCCTTTTTGCCGTCCAAAATCGAAGCGCGCGCCTCTTTCACGCAATCGGGGCACAGCGAATCCGTTGTCCGCGGCCAGCCAAGGGTTGGCTTCGATTTTTCCCAGGACTTCAGAAGAGGCTTATCCGACCATTTTGGCGTGAAGGCCGGATTTGGGGCCCTCATATTGTCAAAGAAGCGGACGGTGTCGAACGTTATGCCTGCCGCCTTACAAAGCGCCCAGTCGAATGATTTCCAAACACGAGTTGAAACGTTGCTAGCCATCTGCATCCACCTTTCTTACGAGCTTGCGGTTGAAATTGAGCGTTGGCAACGCTGCGCGGAAATCCTTCATGATTCCGCGGGACGGAAACCGGCTAGCCCCCCAAACGGTCTCCGCACCTAAAGTTTGCCTCGCTTTCAGGCGCTGGTCCATCGGGTAACACCCAAAGGCGTAATTGAGGGGTTAAATGGTCGAAATTTACAGCTAAACGGGCGCTTTAAGTACTAGCTATCCAAATGAAATCAGGGGAGATATCGCGAAAATGCCCCAGAAGGTAGGGGCTCCATCCGAAGGTTAAAATGACTTAACCTAAATTTAGCCTGTCATCCAAGATTGAGCGGCGTCCGCAAAACGGCTACGGCGAAGTGCGCCAGGTGCGGCGCCTCGTCGTCCAGTTGGATCCACCGCACCACGCAGTGGTTCTTCACGTACTCCGCCACTTTCGACTCGCTGATTCCCAAGTGTTCGGCTAGTTTCGCCTTCAAATCGATCTCGATGAATCCTCGCCCCCCGGGCCGCCCTTTGCCGCCGCGTCCACGCACCAGATTCGCGATTCCGACGCGCAGCGTCTGGCACGCCTCCACATAATACGACGCCGTCTGATCCGACTCCGAAAGCAAGAACACGCCGGGACCGGCGGGCGCCTCTTCCGCTTCGCCTACGCGATGCAGCGCGCTCCCGAGCAGCCGCCGCAAAAGAGAATCCAAATGCGTCATGCGTGAGGCAAGACCCGGCTCGCCGGCACGCCCGTGCGCCATACGTTCAGACGGCAGTTGAGGCGCGGGAGGCCCTTCTTGTCCGGGCCGCGGCGGCTCATAACTGTGCTCTTCACGCACGGCCGGTTGCTGGCTGGAAGCTTCGTACCGCGCGCGCTCAGGCTCCACGGCGTGTACTGGCGGACGTTCGGCACGCGACTCACCCGGCGGCGTATACGCTTGAGACGGCAGGCCCTGACCGCCCGTGCTTCCCCTGCGCCGGCCACGCCCGCCGCGGCGTCCCCGCCGCCGTCTTCGCCGCCCTGATTCTTCGGCCGCGCTTTCGGACGTCCGCGGCGCGCTCGCGCTGGCCTGCGCATCCGTTCGCGGAGCTTCGCCTCCGCCGGAGGACGGGCGGTCTTCGCCCTCCTGATCGATCTCCGCCGATCCGAAAAATTTCGTTTGCGATTCGTAATCCGGCCCTTCTTCGGGAATTTCGAGCGAAATCTCAGGCGCGGGCGCCAGCGGCTCTTGCTCGGTTGGCGCAATCGCATGCGCCTGCTGGGTCGGAATTTCGCGCGGCAGCTCCATATGCTCGGGCAACGGCGCACCCAGGCGCGTCAACGCTTCTTCGGCCTTCTTCTTCCAGTCCGCGCGGCGGAAGCGCTGCGCGGCGATCGTGTACCATTTGGTTGCTTCATCAGGGTGCTCGGCCTTTTCCTCGATGGCGCCGAGCTCCCACGCCACCATTGCGTCGCGGGTGCGCTGATACAATTCCGAAAGCTTCACCGAAGGGTCGCGGCCGTTCTTCGCCTTGCGAATTCTCGCCTGTATCTGACGCCAATCTGCCATGTCCGCTGCATTGTATCAGCGGTTTTGTATTAGTCCAATGCGGAGTGGACCGGTCGGCCAGTTTCAATTTTCTTAATCGGGATACAAGCAGTCCAAATTCCCGCTACCCGCAGCCTATGTTCGGCTGCCACGTCTTGTCGTATACGATAGAATCGACGCTGGCCCGGCGAGTGCCGTCTGGAGACGATCGCGTGTCGCGAAAAAGCCTGTCGTGGACGTTCGGCGGAATCAACTGTGTGCTTTTGGCCGCCCTCCTGCTTTTCTCCGCATCTTGCCAGGCGGCTCAATCTTCGGCTTCCGCGGACTTTGCTCCCCTGGAGCAATGGAAAGCCGCAATCGTCGATCGAAACAATTCCGCGCTGGTCTCGCTGTACTCAGCCAACCCGCCTGCCACCGCTAAAATCCCGCAGGGCACAGCGCGCGACCCCAGCGAAGAGCCGCGCTTTTGGCAACTGCTCGAGTCCTATGGGCTAACCAACTTCGATCCCAAGGTGCTGCAGATCGAGCGTCCCGAGCCCGGCACGGTGGCGCTCACGCTGCGCATTGAAATGAGTCTGCGCACCAAGAACGGCCTGCAGGCGGCCGTCGTCGACGCGGCGCAGCTCTGGATGCAGCAGGGCGGCGCGTGGCGGATCGTCGAAACGCAGCGCAGCGATCCCGCAGCCAATCCGCAATATCAACTGCCGCAGCCGTCGAAGCCCGACGTCGATCTATATCCCCCGCCCGGCGAGGCGCGCGGGGAGATCGCCGCGGCCTTACGCTCCGCTACGAAAGACCACAAGCGCGTGATTCTGGTTTTCGGGGGAAACTGGTGCTACGACTGCCACGTCCTGAACGCGGCGTTCCATTCGCCCCAGATCGCGCCGCTCGTCAATGCCAATTATCATGTGGTTCACGTCAATATCGGCGATGGCGACAAGAATCTCGACTTGGCCGACGAATACGGCGTCCCACTGCGCCAATCCGTGCGCGTGCCCAGCCTCGCTGTTCTCGATTCGAATGGAAACGTAATCTACAGCCAAAAAAACGGCGAATTCGACGACAGCTCGCGCCTCTCCCCCGCCGACATCGTTCAATTCCTCAAGAAATGGGCGCCGCGCCGCAGCTAGTCTGTCTTTCGCACGCAAGCGGGAACAGAATTTTCATTCCGAATGCACCCGCGGTCTTTCACGCCACATCAGCTGGTTTTGCGTCCGGCCAAAGCCGCCGTCGCTGCTATTTCGTAAGTCCCATCGCGTCCGCGTATGCGCGCCGCACTTCCTCTGGCTGCCCCGACTGAAATACGTAATCTTCCATCTGGCGCGCTGCCAGCGGGTGCTTCGCCAGCTCGTCGCGCGTAAAGCCCTCGATCAGCCCTTTGCGGTCGGCGATTGGCAGTCCGACGCAGCGATTCACCTCCGGATCGCGAATCGTTGCTTTCGGATCTCCGCCGCGCTCGATGGCTTCGATATCTTTCAAGAATCTGTTGCGCATCATAATGATTCCTGTGTCGCTCGAGCCCAGATGCTCGCGCGTGCGATCAGTGACGGCCCCCTGGCCGATCCACGCGATGAAATCCTGATTCATCACATGCGACGAAATCCAGCGGCCGGTCTCGGCATCCCGCACTGGACCGCGCCACGCCGGAATCTTCTCCTGCACGTACGGCTCCCGCTCGCGCGGCACCCGGCTGAAGCACCAAGTCACGCTCAGCGTACTCTCGTCATCAATCGGGACGCGCCACTCAAAATGATCTCCGGTGAAAAGCGCATTGGGCCACAGGCACACGCGTCCAACCTTCCACAGCGGGTCCTCTTCACTCATGCCCTCTCGAATCCGCCGGTAAACAATGCCGTAGTCAAATTCATCGAACGCCAGCTTCAAGTGCCGCGGCGAATATTTTCCGCCCTTGTCCGCCAGACGTGCGCTCCAATTCATGTGCATCCACTCGAAATGCAGCGGGTCGACGGAGTTTTCCTGGCATTGCAGCCAAT
>JASHWB010000040.1 GCA_030044295.1 Candidatus Acidiferrales bacterium | reverse complement strand
GAGTTCGTTGACGGGGCGGTATTGATAGCTCATTGGCAAGGTGGACCGGATGGGGTAGGCCGTCCGTTGCATTCGACGCGGAAGCTATTATCGCAACCGCCGGTATTTGAATTCGCAACCCCAATCGGAGGAACATATCCACCCTGGTATGATCCATCGTATTGGTACGACGGGATCAGACCCGCGTTCCGGCTAGGAAACCAACTCCGCGCGATTCGCTACACGATTCAAGAATATGCGGGAATTGTCCCGTTCATGGGAGGAGTCCTGACAGGTTTTCTGGCCCTGGCGTTGTTCGCGCGGTCCGGTGGTTTACTCGGATGGGATTTATGGCACGAATGGCCGCTTTGGGTGTCCGCTTCCGCAGCCTTAGCACTCTATGGACTTGTTTACGTGGAGGCCCGATACGTAGAAACGTTTTTCGTGCTGATATGGGTGAGCCTGTTCGCAGGTCTCCGATTCGCCAAATCTGATGTCGCTAGGGCGTTCGAGAAGCATGTGATTACGGCTGTTGTGATCGTGCTTTACATCGGAATCGCATGGATAGGCGCCCGTAGCCTATTTCGTGCTGTGGCTCCAGAACCTTTCGTCCAGTGGCAAGTGGCTGATGCCTTGCGCCACGATGGAATCAGCTCAGGCGACCAGGTTGCGTCGATTGGATACTCCCTGAACGCGTACTGGGCTCATTTAGATGGCGTCCGAATCGTCGCGGAAGTTCCCATGGAGGCAAGGGAGCAGTATTGGTCGGCTTCGCCACAAGTTCAATCGACAGTTCTCGCTGACTTTGCCAACGCCGGAGCAAAACTCGTCGTCGCTGATAGTGCACCTCTTTCAGCCACGCAAAATGGATGGAAGGCAATCGGTCAGACCGGCTATTGGGCGTACAAGCTGCAGCCGCATGCGGCAGGACAGCCGTGATCTCGATCGGAATTAACTATTCTCAGATGCATGATTCGTCCGCGTGCATCGCTCGGGACGGCGAGGTGCTCTTCGCAGTAGCCGAAGAGCGGCTCAGCCGCCTGAAACACGACGCGCGCTTTCCCGTTCTGGCTATTCGGGCCTGCCTCGATTTCGCCGGAGTGCAAGCGGAGCAAGTGGATTTCATCTGCCAGGGCTGGTCGCCACCGCGGGTGAGTTTCCTGCATGACCTGAGTTGCTACGCGAGCGGCAAACAGCCGGCGGAATCTCGCGCACTTCTAAACTCCACTCGACATTTCCTGAGCATGTGGCATCAGCGCAGCGGTGAAGCTCGTTTCCACCAGGCTTTCGGCGCGTCGCGGCCGAAATTCCGGCTGTTCGAGCATCACCTCGCGCACGCGATCAGCGCGTACGCCTATTCCGGTTTTGCTGACGCCGCCATTTTGGTTATCGACGGGCGCGGTGCATGGGAAGCGACTTCCATCTGGCGAGGGCGTGACGGCCGAATCGAGCACGTGCGAACGATCCCGTGGCCCAATTCGCTCGGACTTTTTTACGCGCAGTTCACGCATTACCTTGGATTCGAGCCTTACAGCGACGAATGGAAAGTGATGGGCCTGGCGCCATACGGAAAGCCGGGAGTCGATCTGAGCCGGTTCATCACGGTGGAAGAAGGTGGATATCGCGTGGCCGCGCGGCTTTTGTTCGGAAAGGATTCCGCGCCAAGCGCAGCCATCGAAGAGCTTCTGGGGCCGAGGCGAGTTCCGGAATCCGAGATTACGGACCATCATAAGGATATTGCGTTCGCGGTGCAGGACGAATGCGAGAAGGCAATGCTGAAGTTGGCCGCGAGCGCCGTGGCCAAAACGGGCTGTCGCAATCTTTGTCTCGCTGGCGGCGTTGCGCTCAATTCCAAAGCGAACGGGAAAATTCTGACGTCAGGGCTGGTCGATAATCTTTTCGTCCAGCCGGCCGCCGGCGATGATGGAGTTTGCCTTGGCGCGGCCCTTGCGCCGCATCTCGATGCCGGCGGAAAACTTCCGTTGCACAAAATGCGGCACGCGTATCTTGGTCCCGCAAGCTCCGATGCAGAAATTGAGAAGGCGCTAACGACATATAAGATTCGCCACACGCGGGTCAGTGACCCGGCCAGCGCTGCGGCGGAATTACTTGCCGCGGGCAAGATTCTCGGTTGGTTTCAGGGCCGCATGGAATTCGGCCCGCGCGCGCTGGGCAGCCGGTCGATCTTGGCTGATCCGCGAGACCCGGAGATGACGGCAAAGGTGAACAACGCGGTAAAGTTCCGCGAATGGTGGCGGCCGTTTGCGCCGTCGATGCTGGCAGGGGCGGCAGCGGACTTCATCGAATCCGCGACTGACTCTCCGTTCATGATTCTTACTGCACAGGTCCGTCCGGAAAAGCGCGCAGTGATTCCGGCGGTGACGCACGTGGATGGCAGCGCTCGCCCGCAAACCGTCGAGCGCGATGCGAATCCGCTCTATTGGAAGCTGATCTGCGAATTCGGCGGGCTCACGGGCGTGCCGGTAGTAGTGAATACTTCTTTCAATCTTCGCGGCGAACCGATCGTTTGCACTCCAACCGACGCGATTCGGACTTTTTTCAGTTCCGGCATGGACGCGCTCGTAATCGGCAGCTTCTTAGTGGAGAAATAGGCCAGCTGGAGCGCGATTCGCGATGCTGCGGTAGCGGCTCGGAACCGCCGGAATCAGGCTCAGGCGACAACGCCACAGGCCGCAGAGGAGAGGACTATTTGCTCGTCGTA
>JASHWB010000039.1 GCA_030044295.1 Candidatus Acidiferrales bacterium | reverse complement strand
TTTCCGGGCGCCGCGGGTCAGCCAGGATGCTGCGGTTGCCGAGCGCGCGCGGTCCCCATTCCGCCGCGCCCTGGAACCAGCCGACGATTTTGCCGCTGGCAATACGGCGCGCCGTGAACAGCGCCAGCTCGTCTTCGGGCAATTCGCTGATCTCTACGTCGTCCGCCGCGATGCTGTCGACAGCGGCACGGATTTCCGCGGGTGAAAAGCGGGGGCCCCAGTAGGCGTGATCCATCACAAACCGGCGTGGTGAGCCGAGGATTTGATGCTGCACGGCGAATGCGGCCCCGACGGACAGGCCAGCGTCGCCGGCGGCTGGCTGGACATACACGTTTTCGAACGGAGTGGCGTCAAAGATCTTTCCGTTGGCCAGACAGTTGAAAGCCACGCCGCCTGCCAGGCATAGCGATTTCTGCGCCGTCTTTTTGGCCAGAGCGCTCCACTGTTCGACGAGTACTTCTTCAAGCGCGGCCTGCATCGTCGCAGCGATGTTGTAATGGCGCCCGGTGAGCGGTTCGCCGCTCTTGCGCGCGGGGCCGAGGCGCTTTTCGAGGTATGGAGAGAACAGGCGCCCGAGTTCGGGCGGACGACTGGCATCGCGCCAAGTCATTTCGGCGCCTTGGTGCTGATGGGTGAAGTATTCGAGCCCCAGTTCGAAGGAAAACGGACCGGTGGCGCGCACGATATGCCTGAACTCGTCCAGGAACTCGGGCTGGCCGTAAGCCGCGAGGCCCATCACTTTATATTCGTCGCCGAATTTCCAGAAACCAAGATATTGGGTGAGCGCAGTGTAATACATTCCGAGGGAGTGCGGGAAACGGACCTCACCCAGTATCCTCATCTTTGGCCCTTGGCCAAAGGCAGACATCGAGCTAGCGAAATCGCCGAGACCATCCGCGGAAAGGACGGCGGCTTGGTCGAACGGCGAGACGAAAAATGCGCTCGCGAGATGCGCAGTGTGGTGCTCGATGCGGTGGAAGCGGGCCCGGATGACTTCGCGCGGCATCTCGAAAGCGGCTGCAAGCTCGTCGTGAATTCCGGCGAACTTCTTCAGTACGCGAGCGCGCTCTAGCGCGAATCGCGGCATACGAACGGCAAAACGCAGCTTGGTGCCAAGGCGCGCCCAGGGGTCGCGTGGGATCGCTATGTGGTCGACGTCGGACAGATTCGCGCCAGCAGCGTTCAGGCAGAAATGGACGGCACGAACGGGAAAACCAGCCGCGTACTTGACGCGGTTCAGACGCTCTTCTTCGACGGCTGCGACAAGGCGGCCGTCCACGACGATGGCAGCGGAAGCGTTGGCATGGTAGGCGTTGATCCCCAGAATCATCATGATGTTAAGACGCTATTCCGAAGCTTTTGTCGCACTGTCACGCCGCCGGCACCGGGACTGGATTCGCGCGCTCGTTCGCTGCGTCCCCGGCATGAATGTTGCGCTTGGCCCATTCGTTGAGCACATAGAGGCTCCAGGGTCGCGACCAAGTTGCACGGCCACGATGGAACGTATCCCAGACGGCGAGCGCAAATTCACGTTTCACGTAAGGCTCCAGCGCAGGCGACCATTCCTTCAGCCCAGCGAAAACGCGGTGGCCCAACTCGCCACGGAGCCAGCGTTCCCACGGGAACGTGAACGTGCGCTTCGGCTGCTGTATGACTTCCTCCGGCAGTAGATCGCCTAACGCTCGAACGAGCAGGGCTTTCGGGCGGGAGCTGTTGAGTTTAACAGACTGCGGAAGCGACAAGATGCATTCGACGAGCGGCGTGTCCAAAAATGGGACGCGAACTTCCAACGAATGGCGCATGCTCATCGCATCCGTGTCGCGCAGCAAGGTGTTCAAAAGGTAGGACCGCAACTCCAGCCAAGAAACAGCGGTGAAGAGATCGAACGAAGCGGCTTGGCGCGCGGACTCCGAAAGCCACCGAGAGGATCGTTGCGATTGCCAAAGTGCATCTCGTCCGCCAACGAACGCGACTTGCGGCGGAAACAGCAACCGTGTGAAGAAGTACGAGTGTGGAAGCGCATCAGGATCGATCCAGGCCGCGGCAACCTTCGCGAATTTATCGATCGCGTGCGACGGATCGGTCGAGCGCCCTAAGCCACCGGCGATTGCCTTACGAACGGGGGAGGGAACGGCACGCGCGAGAGCTGCGATTCGCTCGATCTTCGTTGTATTTCGAAAAGTAGCGTAGCCACCGAAGAGTTCGTCGCTTCCTAGCCCGGACAGCGCGACCTTCAGCCCGGCCTGCCGCGCGGCCCACGAGACAAAATAGGTGTTGATGCCGTCCATGCTGGGCTGGTCGAATGCGGCGACTGCTTCGTCGAGGCGCGCGACCATCTCGCTATCCGATAGAGTCAGCTCGGTATGTTCGGTGCGCAATAGCTGGGCCGTGCGTCGCGCCATACCCGCTTCGCTGAATTGCGCGTCAGGGAATGCAACCGTGAACGTGTGAACGCCAGGACGAGCTCGGCTGGCTAACGCCGCTAAAGCAGTGGAGTCGATTCCGCTGCTCAGAAACACGCCGACAGGAACGTCGGCGATGAGGTGCGATGCAACCGAATTTTCCAGCAGCGAGCGAATCCTTTCGGATGTCACCGCGATCCGGTCGCCAGGCTGGCGACGCGAGATTTCTGCGGCAGGATTGCGGACGAAAGTCCAGTAAGGTGCAGGATCTGCGACCGGCGTATCGGCGGAAACGGTCATGGAATGACCGGGCGGAAATGACGAGATGCCTTCGATCAATGTTTCCGGTTCACAAACCGAGCCGAACAGCAGATAGCCCGGCAGCTGCCCGGCCACGATTCGCGGCGGAATTCGAGAGCTGGCGAGAAGGCAGCGCACTTCGGACGCGAACAACAGGGAGCCATCAACAACCGCATAGTAAAGCGGCTTGATTCCTAACGGGTCGCGCGCTAGGAACACACGCTCCGAGGCGCCGGTGCGTCCGCCGGGCATCTCGACGACGGCGAACGCGAACATTCCGCGCAGTTTTTCGCCGCAGCGTTGGCCCCACTGTTCGTAGGCGTGAACGATTACTTCCGTGTCGGAGCGGGTGCGGAAACGATGGCCAAAGGATTCAAGTTCGGCGCGCAGCTCGCGGAAGTTGTAAATTTCACCGTTGAAGACCACTGCGAGCGTGCCTGCCTCGTTCCACATAGGCTGGCTACCGCCTGGAAGATCGACAATGCTGAGCCGCCGCATCCCGATGGCGACGCGGGGCGCGAGCAGTAAGCCTTCGTCATCCGGTCCGCGATGCAACATGGCGGCCGTCATGCGGCGGACAATTTGTCCGCTCGTGTCTGTCGATTCGATGCCGATGACGCCGCAGATTCCGCACATGATTTAGCCGTCCAATCGAAAACACCAAGGATGCCTACGAGCGCGTCAGGGCCTGCACGTAATAGTTTTCCATTCGCGCTGCAAGCGCATCCCAACTCAGTTGCTCCGCGACTTCGCGGCAGCCTGCCCGGAAACGAGCATACAGCGCGCGATCGCCGAGCATTGTGGTGAGCGCTTCAGCAATCGATTCCATTCGAGGAGAAATCACTAATCCAGCCTTTCCCTCGACCAAAGACGAGACCCCGCACACGTCACTCACGATTACTGGGACGCCGCAGGCCATCGCTTCCGCCGCGACGTTCGCGAAGTTCTCGTAGCGAGATGGAAGGACGAATACGACGGCATCCGCGAAAGCCGCTGCCTTTTCGTCCTCGTACAGCGGACCGGTGAAAATTACTCGCTCGCCAGCACCCGAATTCTTAGCATGATTCCGCAGATAGGGAACGTAGCCAGGTTCTCCTTCCGGACCGGCGATGACCAAGCGACCAGAATGCGGGCACGATCGCGCGAAGGCATCGATCAAGATATCCGCACCTTTCCGGGGGATCAGGCGGCTGAGAAACAAAATGAGCGGCTCTTCGGATGGGATAGCCCACCTTTGACGGAAGCGCCCCCGCGCTGCATTCGCGCTGGCAGCTAGCTCGGTATCCACGCCGTTGTAACGCACCACGATTTTTTCGGGCGGGATCCCTTCTTCAACGAGCGTTTGCTGCTCAAGGTCTGCCGTGGCGACAAAGCTACGAGCTCTGCGGCAGAATGCCGCGCCGAGGGTCCTATGCCAGAGAGCCTTCCGCAGGAAACCTCGGTCGATCGGACGGTACATCCCAAGCGGCTCAATCACGTAAGGGAGGGGTTGGCGCCGGCAATAGAAGCTAATGGCCGGGCCTAACAGATCATACAGGCCGTAAAAATGCACCAGATCAACTTCCTTGAGACAAGACTCGCAAAATCGTATCACACGCGGATTGAGCGTCAGCGCGCGATAGTGAGCTATCGATGGAAGATATATGGTTTCGACGCTCTGTTCGGTCGCGCGCCAGCCCCACTCACTCGAGTGAAGAGCCAAGCCATGGCTGTTTCGCGAGCCTAAGCCCCAATCTGCAGTTAGGACCGTGACGCAGTGACCACGTTTAGCGAGCGCGTGGGCCAAGGCGCGAACCTTCACTACGGGTCCGCCCATTTCGTGAAACGGATAATAGAACTGAACTACTTTCAAAATGCGCATTGCCGGGTCAGTTTTTGGGCCGCGATGTGAGCCGCGCGAATCAAAACCGAGCGACCAGTGCTAATGAACGGATGCCAATACAAGCTCGTCGAAAATTTGTTCCAGATCACGCTTGAACCTCTCAAAAGAGTATTTTCCCCGTACCAATTCCGCGCCAGCACGTCCTATGCGATCACGAAGCGAGCAATCGCGAAGCAAAGTCTCGATCGTATCCGCGAGTTTCTGCGGGTCGCGCGGAGGAACAAGCAT
Organism: Candidatus Acidiferrales bacterium; assembly: GCA_030044295.1. GTDB lineage: Bacteria > Acidobacteriota > Terriglobia > Acidiferrales > UBA7541 > Palsa-295. The sequence goes on along the minus strand of JASHWB010000039.1, from coordinate 539 downwards.
ACCGTTAACGCCGTCTTGAATTAAATCCACGACGCCGCCCACTGCGGCGCCTATCACAGGCTTCGCAAACGCCATCGCTTCCAAGAAGACGAGGCCGAACCCTTCGCCCGTGCTGGGCAGAGCGAACAAATCCGCGCGCGAATAGCACGCTGCAACCTGCGACCGGGTGAGGCCAGGAAGGAAATGGACGCGGTCGGAAATGCCGAGCGAGATCGCGAGCTTGCCAAGCCGCGGAACGTCATCTCCGCCGCCGACCGCGACCATTTGCAAATCCGGGTAATTTGGCTTGAGCTGTGCCAGAGCGCGAATCAGATCGTCCGCACCTTTATAGCGTTCGGACGCTGCCCAGCGGGCGACGGTCAGGAGAATGCGACCCGCCGGAAAGTTTTCGGGAAGCGACAGCGTGGACGGTTCGCAAGCCATCCTCGCAAATTGGGGATTGACGGGCCAAGGCACAACTCTAATCCGCTGCCGATCTATTTGTTGAATTTCATGCAACTTGTCCGCGGTGTAGCGGCTAGGCGCCAACACCAGGTCTG
>JASHWB010000430.1 GCA_030044295.1 Candidatus Acidiferrales bacterium | reverse complement strand
ATTCACTTGCTGAAGCCGGAAACCAACGCCAAAGAAGCGGCTAAAACCGCCGAGCAGGAAGCCAAGGCCGACCTCGCGAAGCTCGGCAGCTAGCACCGCAGCACCGAGGCAAAGCCGAAGTCCGTCCGAGTATCCACTCTTGCCGGGCCGCAGCCACGAGTCCGGCTTTACAGCTCAACCAACTTCTCGATACTATTCCGGCTATACCTCAGTTGATTATGGGAGGCCCGGATGTGGTGGAGGAGCAGCGGCCTTATACGCTTGCGTATAGTTGGCATCCTGGCAGGAATCGTCATCGGCTGTGCTGGTGCGCCCAAGCTCGAGTCGCAGTCTGCGAGTCCGCTGGATCAACTCGCGACGCTTACGGCCCAGCGAGTCGCCAAGCTAGGCGCGGGTCCAGTGTTGGTCGCTCCGCTAGATGGATGCCTGCTCGACTCGAGGCTCTGCTCAGTCTCGGATTCACTGTTGCGCGCACAATTGGAAGCGCAAATCCCCAACGTAAAAATCATCGACAACGACACCGTGGCCCGCGAACTGATAAGTCGCGGCCTGCTTCCAATCGACGCGTATCATCTGCTCGTAATACAGGGCTTAGCAAACCAAATGAACGTGCACGTTCTGGTGCTTGAATACTTGTATTGGGACGCGAAAAAGAAACAGTACACGCTCAACAATGCGGTATTTGACGGGCGCACACTGCAGAGACAGGTGCTGCTGAAGACGGCGGTCGACCTAAATGTTCAAGATGAGCCAGTCGTGTTTCGAGATCCACAGAGCGGCGCGTCCCTCATCGTCATCAACAAAAAGACTTCGGGCTTCTTGGCGTTTCGGTTGCCGCAATGCGAAAGGTGCTCGGTACCGCTAAATAGCGTTCCGAGAGTCGCAATGCCGCCGATTCAGCAGTCAGAGCTTCTCGCAATGACGATTACCGAGACGGGCACTGTCAGTTCGGTTGGCTGTTTCAGCGATGACCCGAGCTGCAAAGACGCCGTGAAGTTCGTGAGTGCGTGGCGTTTTAAGCCCGCGCTCGACTCTAATGGGCGGGCATTTGCCGTGCGCACCTACGTCGCTGTGAACTTAAACGGCCGTGGGGACGCTGATCGGTCATTTATCCCTGCTTGGCAGAACGATTCTTGGTGAAGCCGCGCCGGATGCGTGTCGGCATCGATCCGCAACGCCAGCGAGTTGGCGCAAAGTTAGCGGTTTATCAGTCCCAGAGTTATCTGGTTTCGATGGGCGTCGGAATCTGTAGCTGCGAACCCACCTCGGGCTGCGAATAGTAGCCCTGCAGCGTGCGCGCGGTCAGCCCGTGCTGTGCGACCTGAATTTCCACGTGATGATATTGATTCGACTGATCGCTTGCGGGCGGACTGAACGCAATTTCGTAGTATTGCCTGGTATCCGAAAGGCAGCGTTGCAGCAGTCCGGCGATATCATTGTCGGATGCGATAGCGATGCCGCCACTCTGCGTGGCCAGCACCTGGAGTCCCAGGTTGCCCGGCTGCGTCTGGCCCGGTTTGCTAATCCCTTTGACGAAATCCTCCCAATACGTCTCGCTGCCCACCGAGCCGCGTGTGCCCACGGGATCGATGCTATAGAGTGTGACCCGGGCCCGGCGTAGGGCCGTGGAAAAGTCCACGATATCCGCAAAAAACTGCTGCCTTTCCTTGTCGTCGAGCTGAACCTCAGGGCCGGAGACTAGCGGCCATCCAGGAGAAATCCACACGATCACTTTTCGCCCGGGAAATCCCGCCTCGCGCCTCACCAGCTCGTGCAGCCCTTGCAACGAAATCTGGAATCGCTCCGCTGCTCCATAAAATCCGGCGGAACGGTGCACACTACGGAGGCCGATGAGGGCCTGATCCAGTGTGGCGCTTAGCTTGTTGCCGTCTTTGGAGAAATCTCCAAGCGCTTGGATGCCTGTGTCGGTCAACAACGCCAGCGCCGTCGGATGATCGAGGTCGCCTTCGTCGGTTCGAAGGAACTTATCCACTTGGCTTCGTTCGTAAGCCACGACGGAATAGTCCGCGTTCACCGCGTCGAGAACCACGACTGCCTCAACGGGCGCCTGATTTCCGTCCACGGCACGGAACGACGTGATCGGCTGCCGGGTCTTGTTATCGAAAACCGTGAAGTCTTGCTGCTGGAGTCCGCCCACCGGCGGACCCGACTTGTGGGTCACCACGACCTCGAGTTCGATTCTGGTCGCTCCAGCTTGCCGAGATGAACTGGATTGTTGAGCCGAAATTACGGGTGTCAAAAAAAACAGAACCGTCAGGAAAAGAAGGCAGTGACGTGCGTTCATGGACGCATACCCCCTCTCTGCATTCGATCAGACCATTGGCCTCAGCGGGCGCCTTGCTGCCCCTATATTTTCAGGAACTCTCCTGAATTATTGACGCGCCCGGCGGGCGAACGGATACAAAAGAGTAATTATCGTCTATCGTTTTTGTCAGCCGCGGCCGGAGAGGCCGGGGATGCGCCGTGGGAATCAGGAGAGTCCTGTCCGAGTTACTCTCCGTAGAGATTCACGGTTGCCGGAACTAGGCTGTCGCAGTCAGCGAATCGTGCGCCTGGGTGCGATTTCCGGACCTCTCGACCCGATCAGGAATGACGGCGGAAATTACGGTGCCATTGGCTTTTATGCCGGAATGCGCCATGATTACCGCGCATCGCTCGCAAAATGCGCGATTCAAACGATGAGAGGCGGTTTGGACGCGACTGCGAGACCGCTCGCCACGTGCTAGTATTTTCTCCTTTGCGTTTTTCGGAGCGCGTCCGTAGAATGAAGGGTCAAACTTCACTTACGATGTCAGACAGTAGCAAACCAACTTCTCGCGGCGTTTACCGCTTCGCCCTTCTCACCACCTGTTTCACCATTCTTCTTTTGATGGCTGGGGCACTGGTGACCAACAACGACGCGGGCGATTCCATCCCCACGTGGCCCTTGGCGCATAATCACGCGCTTTTCCCGCCGCATTTCGTGGGCGGCATCCGGTTTGAGTATTCGCACCGCGTGGTCGCGGGAATCGTCGCGCTGCTCACGCTCGGGCTGGCGATTTGGATCCAGCGCATCGATAAGCGCAAGCTGGCGCGCCGCCTCGGATGGACGG
>JASHWB010000429.1 GCA_030044295.1 Candidatus Acidiferrales bacterium | reverse complement strand
CCCTCGCTCCGCTCGGGATTTCGCCCCGCAAACTCCACCGGGACGCAAAAAGCGCGCCTGGCGGCTCAGACGCCGCCAAGGCGCCTCAACTTCGCCCATGCCGCCCATACTGATTTCGGCGGCGATCTCGTACGCTCTGATACGAGTACCTGAAATGAGCGGCATTACGAGGTCTGGATTATAACTTTGATGGAAACTTTTGTTCTAACCTTTCCGCCTTTAAGAAGCGCCGCCAGCGACCGAATCCCGGATGTGGGTCCGCGTCGCCTTCGCCTCTGTGGAAAGAGAGATTCCTGCCGGAACGTCTTCATCTCAAGCTCTTCTCGGCAGGGAAGCGCGCTTGCCGCGGCCGGAGAAGTGTTCGCGTTTTTTGCGCTTGCGCCGGGCAATTCCTGGGAGTATCACGAGAGTGTGAGTGAACCTAGACCAGAGCAGATGGAGGTAACCATGACTCCACCGGACAAGCGAGGCTGATTCTCCCGCTCTTGCGGCGCAGGCGGCCAGCGCGGCCGTTTCCGCGCCACGCTGTGGCTTGCGTGAAGTAACGAAACGGGGAGCTGCCAGGCTCCCCGTTTTGTTTTTTGACCGATCCGTGGAGACACATATCTCTTCGGTCCACGTGTGGCAGAGCCTAGTCCTCGGTGAGCGCGCCTGACAGTTTCCGAGTCTTCGCCTTGGACCGCGATTTCCAGGCATGATAAGCAGCGGGCAGAAACGAAGCCACGATCACCGCCGCGATGATGTAATGAATTTTCTTGTCCACGTTGGGAACGGTGCGGCCGAGCGTGTAACCGAGCAGCACCATGCCCCAGACCCAAAGGATCCCGCCGGCGATATCGAAGAGCAGGTAACGCCTGTAAGTCATTTTGGCGGCGCCAGCCACGGGCGGGCAGAACGTGCGAATGATGGGAACGAAGCGGGCGATGATGACGGCCTGACCTCCGTGGCGTTCGTAAAACTTGTGAGCCTCTAGCAGATGTCGCTTCCTGAAAATTAGTGAGTCCTCGCGACGATATAGCCCTTCGCCAGCCTTTCGCCCGATCCAGTAGCCCAACTGGTCGCCTGCGATGGCGCACAAGGCGACGAGCGAAAGAAGCCAAGCCAGCTTGAGGTGGCCGGCACCTGCGAACACGCCGGCAGTGACGAGCAGTGAATCGCCTGGCAGGAAAAAGCCTACGAAGAGGCCGGTCTCGGCAAAGATCACGACGCAGACCAGCAGCGTTCCGCCCCACTCGATCAGACCGCGAACGTCGTAGAGCCTTTGCAGCAGGTGCCTGGTGAGCTCGATCACTCGGTCTTTCCTTCGTTGACTTATCCGCGCGGCCGTGGGCGAACGCCTCGATCACAATACCACGAAAGCGACGACGCCCTTCCGCAGCGCCACCAATCGGATAGTACTTTGCTCCTACTGGAAATAGTCGCCTGTACCATTGGGCGGCCCGTAAGGCTCCCGCAGAATGGCCTCGTTCGACGGAGCACTCTGAGGAGGCACGAAAATGGAAGGCGGCTACGCAGTCTGGATGGGGCAACCCGTTGTATTGAGGGTGGTTACCGGCAATCTTCGCGTGCCATTGCGCGGACGCTTGCTTTCCGAAACCAGCGATGTGGTTCGGCTGCGCATCGCCGACAGCTGGGACGTTGACATTTTCAAGAGCATGGTCGTGGGAATCGAGCATGACATGCCCGTTTACGTGCTGAATTAGAGGCTTCCCATGACGGGACTCGCCTTTGCTAGTGGGCACCTGGATTCCAGCAGTTGGGTCTCCGAGGTGGCTTTGGTGCGAGAAAAGCTGAAGGTGCTGCGAGACGTGCTGATCACGCTTGGTATGCAGCTGGTTTTTCGGACGACGATTTTGCTGCGGCACTGGACATAGGTAAGCATGCCGAGACGGTGACGCACCCAAGCTCAGGCAGAGAGAATTCGCTAAGAAGTCTCAAGAGTTTCCGGCCCGCTGTCCCTCTCAACCCCGGCGCCTCCCCCAGCGCTGGGTGCCCCAAGCGCCCCGGATCTGTACCCCCAGATCCGGGGCTTTTTCTTTTCAGCCAGCCTCAACCGGAGGATCTTCCCACGCTGGCAATCTAGAGCGATCGGTTGGCGCTTTGACGCCTATCTCCGAAGATTCGTCTAAATCTTGGGTTCCAATGATATAACGGTGCATTCATTTCGTTCAGTTGAGAGGGTGCGGTCCAGGAGCGCTACACGTGAAAATTGCCGGAGTAGGAAGCGCGTTTCCAAAGCACTACTACGATCAGGACTTATTGGTTGCAGCACTGAAGAACGATTGGCGACACCGATTACCGAATCCGGATATTCTGGACCGGCTCGACGACAGCATGAAGGTAGACGGGCGGTACACTGCGCGCCCGATCGACTTCTACGAAAACATGCACCGGTGGGGCCAGGCCAATGACGTGTGGATTGAAGTTGGGCTGGAGATCGGCGAACAGGCTCTGTGCCGGGCGCTCGTGGGAGCAGGCGTAGCGCCGGATCAACTGAGCGCGATCTTCGTGACTTCTGTCACGGGCATCGCGGCGCCGTCGCTCGATGCGCGGCTCGCGAATCGCATGGGGCTTTCGCGCAACATCAAGCGCGTTCCCATTTTCGGGCTCGGTTGCGTGGCGGGCGCGGCGGGGATCGCGCGAGCGGCCGATTACGTGCGCGGCTATCCGAGTCAGGCGGCTGCGCTGCTCTCGATTGAGCTTTGCTCGCTTACGTTGCAGCGCGACGATCTTTCGATGGCGCACCTGATCTCCGCGCTGCTGTTCGGCGACGGCGCGGCGGCGACCGTAGTGGTGGGCGACGAAGTCGACTCGGATGGTCCCGAGATTCTGGCCACGAAATCGGTCCTCTATCCCAACACCGAGCGCACGATGGGCTGGGACATTTCCGAAAAGGGCTTCCGGATCGTGTTGTCCCCGGACGTGCCGGAAACAGTGTTGCGTCACTTGGGCGCGGACGTGGATGAGTTTTTGGCGGAACAGGGCCTGCGGCGCTCGGATGTGAAGAGTTGGGTGATGCACACGGGCGGCCCGAAAGTTCTGGAAGCGACTGCCGAGGCGCTGGGTCTAGAGAAGAAAGATCTCGAAGCGTCGTGGGAATGCTTGCGAAAGGTCGGGAACCTGTCTTCCACTTCGGTGCTGCTGGTGCTGGAGGATGTTTACAAGAACCGGCGCCCGCAGCCGGGCACGCTGAGTATTTTGGCGGCAATGGGTCCCGGGTTTTGTTCGGAGTTGGTTCTGCTGCGCTGGTAATCTCACAACTCAAGGGCTGCACCGCGACCTCTCTCAACTAGCGCGGTTTCGAATGCATTTTTCGCGTGTGCTACACTGAGGGCAAAGTCATGAGCAAGTCCTTCGATATAACGGTCGAGTCGCTCACAAAACCCGCCACGTCGGATGCCCCGGAAGTGCACGCTACTGCGTCGGTAAACAACGGCGGCAAGTCGTTTTTCATCGAGACGTTCGGCTGCCAGATGAACGCGCACGACTCGGAGAAAGTGGCCGGCGTGCTGTTGGCGCGTGGGTACCGCCCAGCTGCCAGCGCAGCGCAAGCGGACTTGATGCTCTACAACACGTGCAGTATTCGCGAGAAGGCGGCGCAGAAGGTGTTTTCGCGGCTGGGCGAATGGCGCGGCGAGAAGTCGAAAGTTATTGGCGTCCTGGGGTGCGTCGCGCAGCAGGAAGGCGAGGATATTTTCGAGCGCGCGCCGTGGGTGCGGCTCGTCTGCGGTTCGGCGAGTTATCGGAAGCTCCCGGAACTGCTCGAGGAAGTCGAATCCGGGGGCTGGCGCGTCACGGGCCTCGATCTCGACACGGACGAAACATTCGAAACGGAGATCACGCGCCGCGACAATCCCATTCGCGCATACCTAACGATCATCGAAGGATGCGATTACGCGTGCAGCTACTGCGTAGTGCCGCATACGCGCGGACCGGAACGCAGCCGGGCAAGCGACGCCATTCTCAGTGAAGCGCGACGGTTGGCCGAGGCCGGCTACACGGAAATTCAACTGCTCGGCCAGACGGTCAACTCTTACCGCGATCCTGGGCCGCGGGGAATGAGCTTCGTCGATCTTCTGCGCGCGGTCGCAGCGGTGAACGGGATTCGTCGAGTACGCTTCACAACTTCGCATCCGAATGACTTCACTCGCGAAATCGTGCAGGCGATCGATGAGACGCCGGAGCTTTGCGAGCACGTGCATCTGCCGGTGCAGTCAGGCTCGACGAGACTGCTGCGCGCGATGCGGCGCACATACACGCGCGAGGAATATCTGGAGAAGATTTCCTGGATCAAAGCGGCGCGGCGGCCGATTAGCGTGACGTCGGATGTGATTGTTGGCTTCCCGGGCGAGACGGAGGATGAGTTTCAGGAAACCGTGAGCCTGCTTGATGCGGCTGGATACGACGGCGTGTTCTCATTTGTCTATTCGCCGCGTCCCAATACGACAGCGGCATCGATGACCGGCGCAATTCCGGAGCAAGAAAAACTTCGCCGCTTGGCGTACTTACAGGAGCATCAACGCCAGATTCAAACTGCGCGCAACGCCACGCTGGTTGGTTCGACGCAGGAAGTACTGGTCGACTCGCGCCACGCCGCACGCGGACAGTGGTCTGGACGCACCAGCAGCAACCGGGTTGTAAATTTCGTTTCGCAGCAGGAAAATCTTTTGGGAGAATACGCCCTCGTTCGCGTCGAGCGTTCGGGGCCGAACAGCCTGGTCGGCGAACATGTGACGGGTACAACGGGAGGTCGCCATGGAACTTGAAGTTAAGATCCGAGGATTGATGATGGATCCGGCGACCAATCAGCCGGTGGTCGTACTCAAGGAATTACAGGGAAGTGGAGTGCTTCCAATCTGGGTGGGCGTGTATGAGGCTCAGGCGATAGCTCTTGAAATCGAGAAGGTTCAGACGGCGCGTCCAATGACCCATGATCTTCTGAAAAATGTGCTGACCGGGTTGAATGTCCACGTGCAAAAGGTGGTCGTGTCGGACCTCAAGGACGATACGTTTTACGCGCTGATTTGGATGGAGCGCGACGGAGAGACCTTGTCGATGGATTCGCGCCCGAGCGACGCGCTGGCGTTGGCGCTGCGGCTCGATTGCCCGATCTTCGTCGAAGACCAAGTGCTGAAAAGCTCGAAGATCACCAGCGTCGTTTCGGAGAAGAGCAGCAACGAAGAGCTGCGCAAGTGGCTAGAGAATCTCAGCGACGAAGACCTGGGCCGGTACAAGATGTAGCGGGGCAGGCGCCCCGATAGGCATAGGCCGATGGGGGACGTGGCTCGGCGCGAGTTTTCTCGATTTCGAACTTTTTGCTTGCACTTGATGAGCCAGAGTAGTTAGAGTGGGCCTACTCGTGGTAGGAGTGGAACCGCCGGGCTCTACATATAGCCGTGCGGTTGCCGAAGGGGAGCGAGGGCAACGGCTTGACCTGCGTCCTGGCAATTGCCAATCAAAAGGGCGGCGTCGGTAAAACCACTACATCCATCAACCTTGCGGCAGCTCTGGCGCTGCGAAAGAAAAAAACGCTTCTCATCGACTTAGATCCGCAGTCGAACGCCACCATCGCTTTCTTTTCACCGGACGAAATTCAAGGCACGATGTACGACATTTTCGCCGAGCAGCACGCGGAGATGGCCAAGATCATTCGTCCCACGAAAGATCCGAATCTCTTCGTGGCGCCCGCGCGCTTGGCGCTCGCCCGGCTCGAACAACAACTTGCCGGCCAGTTCGACGCTCCGTTTAAACTGAAAGACGCGCTGGCGCCGGTCCTGAAAGAGTTCGATTTTGTCGTGCTCGATACGCCGCCGGCGCTCGGCATTCTGACCGTCAATGCGCTGGTGGCATCCACTCACTTGCTCGTCCCGATTCAGGCGGCCTACTTCGCTATCGAGGGCACGGACGACCTGCTGGAAACATACGGCCGGATACGCGCTCGTCCCAATCCCGACTTGAAAATCATCGGCGTGCTGATCACCCTCTTCGACAAGCGCACCAACATTTCGCGGGACACTCACGAACAGATTCGCGCCACTTTCGGAAACGCGCTCTTCAGGACGCGCATCAGCAAGAACGTGCGCTTGGAGGAAAGCCCTGCCTACAAGGAAACCGTTTTCTCGTTTGCGCCGAAATCTTCCGGCGCCGAAGATTACAAGAAGCTTGCCCAGGAGGTAATACAACGTGTCGAAGAGGATCGGGTTGCCCGTCACTCTCAAGATGCGGCATGACGCGCATTACGTCGAAACCCTGACCAGTTACAGCGGCGCGTCCATCGGCCGGATGATTCCGATCGAAAAGATTCGGCCGAATCCCGACCAGCCCCGGAAGCACATTGGCGATATTCGCGAGCTTTCCGATTCCATCCGCGAAAAGGGAGTGCTGGAGCCGCTGCTGGTGCGCTACGTTCCGCGCGAGGACATGTACTACATCATTTCGGGCGAGCGCCGATATCACGCGTCGCAGGCCGCCGGACTGCACGAACTGCCGTGCATCGAGAAAATCGCGGACGACGCCGAGACCCTGGAACTCGCGCTGATCGAAAACCTGCAACGCAAGGATTTGACTCCGTTCGAAGAGGCCGATGGCTTGCAGCGCCTCGCCGACCAGTTTGATTACACGCACGATGATATTGCTAAGAAAATCGGCCGCTCGCGCTCATCGGTTACGGAGACGATGTCGCTGCGCGTGATTCCCGCGGACGTTCGTCGCGCTTGCATCGAACGTGCGGTCACTTCGAAGTCCCTGCTTCTGCAAGTGGCAAGGCAACCCACCGAGCGCAAAATGCTGGAGTTGGTCGAGCGCATCTCTCACGGCGGACTCACGCGTGACCAGGCTCGCCAAGTTCGCAAGGATGAGATGGAATCCGCGCCGCGGCCACAGCCATTCGTTTTCGAATACGATTCGGATGATGAATCGTTCCACCTGCGGGTTCAGTTCCGGAAGAGCCACGTAAGCAGCGATGAGCTCGCAGCGGCCCTGCGCGCGGTCCTGCGCCGCCTAGAATCCGGTTCCATTTCTTCGTCGGCGGCATAGATTTCATCGCTCACAATTGAGTTCCAACGTGCGGACCTCGTTGCCGCCTCCCACTTGAGGTTTCGCTCGCGGTGGAAACCCATCAGCAACGCCTGCTATTCTACTCGTGATATGGAACTGACCGCGCAGCAGGTCGCCGTGCTTGACCGTTTGCGGTCACACGGTATGGACGTGGTGGCGTTTCCGATGTATGAAAGCCTGGTGGGCGTCAAGCGCGGGAACTGCGCGGCACTGTTGGCGCCCGACGAAGGCGGCTTCCGCCTATACGGCAGCCCGTCGTATCTAATCGGTGGCCAGCTGAGCGCACACACGATTCAGTCGGGCGGGCACTGGTTCGTGCGCAAAAACGAGAAGCTTGAGGCCACGCCGGAGCGGCGCACGGAACTCGATGGCTTCGCCGCCGAGCTTGCGGAGATTCTGCTGCCCGTCGTCTAGCAAAGCAGTGTCGAGGGGAACGGTGTGGACTGGAACAGTACAAAAGGCGCGATCTTCGCGGTTCTCGTCCTGCTGGTCGCAGAAGCTCTAGGACCGGTTTCCAGCGCCGGGCAAACTCCCTCATCCAAAGCCCTGCAGAGTGAATCGAGTCAAGTTCTCGTTCCCGTCTCTGTCTATGACACTCGCGGAGACGATCTCGTCGTCCCCGGTTCCGACTGGCGCCTGATCGAGAAAGACCTCGAAGCAGTGGACGTGCGCGGTTTGACCGCGAAAGACTTCCGCGTGAAGCAGGATGGAGTGGAGCAAAAGGTCGATGGGGTGAAGTTCGAGTCCGCGCCGATTTGGAACTATCGCGACCGGTCCGGCTATCACACGGAAATAATCGGCGCTGGTGAAGGAAGGTGGACGACTCCGGAGTGGAACCCGCAGAGGCACGCGTGGGTGAGCGGAGCGCCTCGCTACGTTCTGGCTTATACGCCTCCTGATTCGCCGGCGGGCAGCTGCCACTCGATTAGTGTTCATGTGGATCGGAAGAACACTCTCGTGTATGCGCGCGAGAAATACTGCAACATCCAGCATTCGCCGTTCGATCCTTTAAGAGGAACAAAGCTGGGGAACGAGATGGAAAGGGAGCTTCTTTCCACGAAGTCCCCGAATTTTAGGATCGGCGTCGCGGCGACTAGCCTGTTTTCAGTCTCCAGAAGGCCAAAAGTGCACATTACGGTGGAGATCCCCTGGCGTTCTCTGAATCCTAGTGGGCAAGAAGCCGTCCTAGGCATGGTCTATTCCGAGAGCCATTTGCTGGTGACCAGGTTTAGTGACGACGCCGAGCTTTTGTCCGATCAGATTCCAGCTCGCTATGAGACGCAGCTCAGTCTCGATCCGGGGCAGTATTCTCTCCGGGTGGTTTTTCGAGATGGCAAGAAATTTGGTCGCTCGGAAACACCGCTAACAGTAGGGGTGGAACCTCAAGCAGGACCAGCCATGAGCGGAATCGCGTTGTGCCGGCAAGCTCGAATTGCGGATAGCGCTATTTTCGAAACTCGCAGCGTGAGCGCAGAATTGTTTCCCAACGACCCGTCGCAAGGTTTTCACGCGTTGCTGGGCGGCGGCCTGGAGTGCATACCCGCGGCGACGCCCCGGTTTGCCGCCGGCGAACCTGTGTCCGCGTTCTTCGAAGTTTACGATCCACAGCTTGCGAAGGAGCCCACGGCAAGAGTGGAGGCGCACATCAGGGTCCTTCATCAGGGGTCTGGAGCGGTAGTCTTCCCCGACTTATCGCTCGACCTGGCGCCCTTCATCGAGCATGGGAGTCCAATCGTTCCTGTTGCTTCCGAGCCATTCGTGAATTCTCTGCCGCCGGGCCGATATCGGCTGGAAATTCGAGCCACGGATCCATCGGGGCGGGGCACGGAATGGCGCGCCGCCGATTTCGCAATCGAATAGCGACACCTTTTGCGTGGAGACGCAACGCAGCAAAGATACCACCATCGGGTCGGCTTTATCGGCGCTCACGCGCCCGCGTTGACACTATCGCGGCACGCGTGCTAGCTTCCGCGTCCGGTCATGCCACAACAATCGAGCGCTGGCGCAAAACGCATTGCAGTCATTCCGGGCGATGGAATCGGTAAGGAAGTGATTCCAGAAGCCGTCAAGGTGATGAAGGCGGTCGCATCCGCTCGGGGTTGCGATCTTTCCCTTATCGAATTTGATTGGGGCGCCGACCGTTATCTCCGCGATGGCACCACGCTGCCGCCCGACGCGGTGGACGTGTTTCGCAGCGATTTCGACGCCATTCTGCTCGGCGCGCTCGGCGATGCGCGTGTTCCCGATAATCGCCATGGTGCGGACATTCTGATGGGCCTGCGCTTCAAGCTGGATCTTTACGCGAACGTCCGGCCATGCACACTGCTGGATAGCCGGCTCACCCCGCTGCGCAATCGCGACGAGAAAGACATTCAATTCACCGTCATCCGCGAAAACACGGAAGGCTCGTACGTCGGCATGGGCGGTTTTTTCAAAAAGGGGACAGCGGATGAAATCGCCACGCAAGAAGACGTGAACACGCGCAAGGGCGTGGAGCGGATCCTCCGCTTTGCGTACGAATACACACGAAAGCATGGCCGCAAGCGCGTCTGCATGAGCGACAAATCGAATGCGCTCGCTTATGGGCACGATCTCTGGCAGCGGACGTTCGCGGCCGTGAAACGCGATTATCCGGATATCGAATCCAGCCACATGTACGTCGATAATTTGCTGATGCAGATGGTTCGCGACCCATCGCAATTCGAAGTGATCGTCACATGCAACATGTTCGGCGATATCGCGAGCGACGTTGGCGCGCAACTAGCCGGCGGCCTGGGGCTCGCGCCGTCCGGAAATATTCATCCAGGCCACGTATCGATGTTCGAGCCGGTGCACGGTTCCGCGCCGCAGATTGCCGGAAAAGGCGTCGCCAATCCGATGGGCGCCGTGTTGGCGGCGGCGATGATGCTTTCGTATTTGGGTTTGGTGGAGGAATCGCGACAGATGGAGAAGGCAGTTCGCGCCGCCATTAGCGAAGGCAAAACCACCGCGGACCTCGGCGGTTCTCTTGGCACGCGTGAGGCTGGCGACTGGCTCGCCCGCAGGGCTGAATCGGCATAAGCGGATCCCGCGGGCAGAGCGCTACCTCTACGCAAAAGAATTCGGCAAGCATCCCCATTTCCCCGGACGTGTATCGACACAATTTGGCTTTTGCGCTCATCGGTATTTTTCTCTATCCTATAAATGCCGCGTTCATTCGAAACGGTTTCACGGGAGGGCTTGCACGTATGTCCGCGAGAGGCATTCTTCTGTGTGTGGTAACAATTCTTTTGGCGAGTATTCCGTGCGCGGCCAAAGCGGCGCCTCCCGCCGCCCGGAACGCGCAAGATACTGCGTCCGCCAACCAAGACCAACTGCTAAAGACCGCCGAATCTTTCGTCCGCGAGCTCTTTGCCTGGGGACCGGACGTGAAAGTCAAGCTCGGTCCGCTTGCGCCATCCGCGGCGGCGGATTTTTACGACGTTCCAGTGCAGGTTACGCTGCAGGGCCATGTCGAGACGGGAGACGTATACGTCAGCAAGGACGGGAAGACCATGCTGCGGGGCCAAATCTATAAAATGGCCGACGATCCGTTCGCCGCGAATCGTTCCAAGATCACCACCGAGGGCGACCCCAGTGTTGGTCCGCGCAGCGCTCGTGTGACGGTTGTGGAGTTTAGCGATTTCGAGTGCCCGCATTGCCAGGAGCTGTACGAGGCGATGAAAACCATCGAGACGGAGTTTCCGCAGATCCGCATCGTCTACAAGAATTTTCCTCTGACGCAAATCCATCCTTGGGCCGAAACCGCTGCAGTCGCGGGCCGTTGCGCGTACCAGCAGTCTCCCGATGCGTTTTGGAAAGTGGAGGGCTCAATTTTCGAGAATCAGGATGTGATCTCGCCGGAAAACGTTTGGGACCAGTTGGTGCAGTTTGCCACCAAGGCGGGATTAAAACCTGACGAATTCAAAAGCTGCATGTCGTCCGACGAAGCGAAGAAAGCGGTGGATGCCGATCACGCCAACGGAGTGGCACTCGGTGTGGATAGCACGCCGACCGTGTACGTCAACGGCCGCCCGCTGGTCGGAGGCGATCTCGCCACGCTTCAGCAGTACATCAATTACGAACTGGCGAAAGCGTCCGCCGATAGCCATTAAGTCCCGATGCCGCGAAGCCGCGGCTATGGCTTCGCCGCTTTTGTAAGGCGCCTGACCAGTTCGGCTAGCCCGGGCGTGGATTTCACGTCCGCTCCGAAATATCGCCGCCAATCTACATCTGGAAATCCCATCCGCGTGGCCTGCGCCGGCAAGATATCGCGCCATCGCTCGCGGGCCCGCGCATCCACGCTTCGCATCGCCTGAAACACGGTTGCATGCTCTGGCTGAAGCCAATGGTAGTTCCGAAGTTGCTCGATCGCCTCTGCTACGTCGATCGGCGAGACATCACAGCAGCAAATTTCAGCCAACACCATTTGCTCGATCGTAGCGATGTCTGGCGAGATCGTCCGGCGCTCCCGGTTGCTCATGAGCGGATTTGGTGCGGATTGTATAACTTTGCGTAGAAGACGAGCGACCGCACTGGCGCGAATGCTCCGCGAATCTTTAGGGAGCCAAATGATGCGCTAACTAGCGATGAAAAACCTGTCGAAACTTAGGCCGCCGCGTTGGCTGGCATCGGACGGACGAAGTCGATGCGGTCGATGGACGCCGCTACCCCGTACAATGGAGTGATCTCGTCGGCAATCGCCGCGACGCGCAGAACTTCGGCACTGGCACGAACAAGTGCGGATAGTCCCGCTTCTCGTTCGGTGGGCAGCGCGAACGTTAGCTCCATTTTCATGCCGGGTTCGAGAGGCGCATTCGAGTGGAAATAGACGCCAGTCCGAGAAATGTCGCGAAGTTGTGCTGTATGAAATTCGGCCGGACGACGACGGGACGTACATACCTGCAGAGGCAGATAAACCTCGTACCTTCGAGCTTTTCTTCTCTCACCCATGGGTCCCCCTGCCAATGACAATTGCAATGTCCCTGCCAAGGAAGTCGAGGCAAAAGGTGCTGATAGTAATAGGCTTACAGAAATATTCGTGCGTCAATCCGGCCCGTCCTGGGAAATTTTTCCTGGCGTGGGAAATAGATGCTCGATGCGGGAAGGCAAGCAAACCGTGCATTTAGAGTCCTAGTACGAAGATCTCAGGGCTGCGCTGCTGGCCTAAATCAGCGACTCGTACATAACCGACGCCGCCTCTGCCGCTGTGATAAGCCCCTTGCTGACCAGCAGACGAAGCAGTCTCTCGACCGCCGGCTGGTCGGGCGTATGAGCGGATACGTGCCGGTCCCGCTTTGGCGTCACGTCGCTAATAACGATGGCTCGCGAGCCAGTGATTTCCACGAGCCACTTTTCAAGCGCAGAGCGCTGTGATTCATCCAGGCTGTCGAACGCGATTCCCATGCCCAACCCAGCTTGCGAATAGACGACGACGCCGTTCGTGTCGAGTTGCGTCTTGCCCTTGCGAACTCCAACGTGGACTTTGGCGCCGACAGGCAGAGGAACGAGAGTGTCGACAAAGCAGCCGCCGGGACCCAGGTCCGTGGTCCGGGTAGAAAATCGGGCGCCTGAGCTCAGCTCAACAATTTCCGCTGTAGCTGTAAAGATGTGCCGGTCGCCCGTGCGGCGATCCGCTTCTGTCGCTGCCGACTTCGAGCCTGAGTCCGCCGAATGCTTCTTCGCGCCATGATCGTACATGGGTTTGGTACCTGCTTTCGCTGCCGTGCTTGCGTCGCGGCATGGAGCGCTGCGAGCCGCCGGAGGTGATATTTCGCTATTGTCCACGGCGGTCTTTCGCGGTGGCAAGCGTCTTCGCAAATCGGCTTGCTTAATTGGAAACCCAGGGATCAGGAGTAAGTGTGTCCGAACGGAACGCTACAGCAGGACGCGAACAGCTACCCCCCGACTCCCATCGTCGAAACGATCCAGCCGGACGACGGTCGTCAGCATGCGGCGGTGGGCCGACACCTTATCCCCGTACGGAAAAGTGACTATGAGACGCATTCCGAGGCAGTAATGGGGCATGCAGGTGCGGAAAAATAGGCCGTCACGCGTGAAATCGATTACCTGGGCGACGTCTTCGATTTCCGCGTAGCGGGCGTCAAATGGGCGCACGTGAACGGGCAGGGAAATCTTCAGGCGCTCTCTGCGCCGCGCGTCGCGCGTGGAATGATGCGAGCGTAGTTCGGACCGTTTTTGCGCCGGTACGGGAGCTTCGAGAATGTCCAGCAGTGGCATCTTGTAGTCAGGTTATGGGTGGGAGGAGGAAGGGTACATAGAACGTTAGTACCAAAGCGCAATCTGGTTACGTGCCCGTTACGCTGAAAATGCGTCGCAAACCGGCCCCTTTTGCGTTCGCTCCGTGGTGCGAAGAGCCCTGAGATGAAACGAGATGGGAAGAGTTCCTTGACAACCGGTGGCACCCGGCGTACCGTAAAGCGTGAATTGGGTTGCGGGGAAGGATCGACTAAGCTCACATGCTGGTGAACGTCAATAACGGGGAAATTGTGCGACTTCGGCTGGGCGTTGTAGCTGTAGCGCTGGTACGCGCGTCCTGGCCCGGAGGGCTTGACTGAGCTTAGCGGAACGGAATCTGAAAGGCTCATGAAACCCACCTGCCAGGGACGCTGGTACGGTGGGTTTAATTTTTTATGGCGGCTCGGGAGGGCGGAAAGATGGGGAGCGAGAAGCAGGTGTTGACCGGAGCGAGAATCCTTTGGGAGTGTCTGGAGCGCGAAGGTGTAAAGACCGTTTTCGGCTATCCCGGCGGCGCAATCCTGCCCGCCTACGATGCGCTGCAGCACAGTTCCATCCGCCACATCCTGGTGCGCCACGAGCAAGGCGCTACGCATATGGCCGATGGCTACGCGCGGGCGACGGGAGGTGTTGGCGTGGCCGTTGCCACTTCCGGCCCGGGCGCAACGAACATGGTGACGGGCATCGCGACGGCCATGCTGGATTCTTCTCCGATCCTCTGCATAACGGGACAAGTTGGCAGCAAGCTGCTCGGCTCGGACGCCTTCCAGGAAACGGACATCACCGGCGTCACACTGCCGATCACGAAACACAACTATTTGGTCACGCGTCCCGAGGATATTGCCCCGGCGGTGCGCGAAGCGCTGTATGTGGCGAAATCGGGACGTCCCGGACCTGTGCTGATCGATATCACCAAGGACGCGCAGCAGGGAAGCTGCGAATTCGACTTTGAGAGGGCAGCACCCAAGATGCGCGGGTATCGTCCAGACCTTTCGCCGGCGAACGACGCGTACGACAAGGCGCTGGCCATGATTGCTGCGGCGAAGAAGCCGGTGATCCTCGCGGGCCACGGCATCGCCGTTTCCGGAGCGGAGCGCGAAGTGCAGGCGTTCGCGGAGCGCGCGTGCATTCCGGTGGCGATGACGCTGCTGGGACTCGGCCATATGCCTGCCTCGCATGTGCTGAACATGGGCATGATGGGCATGCACGGCGAGGCCTGGGTCAACAAAGCGATTCAGGAAGCGGACCTGCTGCTCGCCCTGGGAATGCGCTTCGATGATCGGGTGACCGGCAACCTGAAGAGTTACGCGCCCAACGCGAAGAAGATTCACGTCGAAATCGATCCGGCGGAAATCAATAAGAACGTCAAAGTGGACCTGGCGCTAGTGGGAGATCTGCGAAAAATCCTACTGGAAATGCTGCCGCGCGTCCAGCCGGCGAGCCGCACGGAATGGATCGAACGGATTCATCAGTTGAAGGGCGATACGGCCGTTCGCGACATTCAGAACCTGCCCGACAACGGGCACCTCTACGCGGCGCACGTGATCAACGACCTATGGCACGAGACACGCGGGCGGGACGCGATCGTCGTCACAGACGTCGGCCAGCATCAGATGTGGGAAGCGCAATACTACAAGCACGAAAATCCGCGCTCGCTGATCACTTCCGGTGGCCTGGGCACGATGGGCTTCGCACTGCCCGCGGCGGTGGGCGCGAAAGTGGCCCGGCCCGACGCGGAAGTGTGGGTTGTAGCGGGAGACGGCGGATTTCAAATGACGATGGCCGAGATGGCGACCATCGTTCAGGAAAATGTGAAAGTGAACATCGCCATCATCAACAACGGATTTCTGGGAATGGTCCGCCAGTGGCAGGAGTTCTTCTACGAACGGAATTATGAAGCCACGCCACTGTTGAACCCGAATTTCGCCATGCTCGCTCAGGCGTATGGAATCAAAAGCCAAGCCGTGAAGCATCGGGCTGACGTAGTGCCTGCGGTGCGCGCGGCGAGGGCACATGAAGGTCCGGTGCTGATTGATTTTCAGGTCGAGCAGGAAGACACCGTGTACCCGATGGTTGCGGCTGGAGCCGCGTTGCACGACATGATCCGGCGGCCAAGCCCGATCGTGGAAACCGCCGAGGACGAATAGGACAACATGCTGCATACATTCGTGGTTTACGTCGAGAACAAGCCGGGCGTGCTTTCGCGCGTGGTGTCGCTTTTCCGCCGCAGGGCGTTCAATATCGACTCGCTGACGGTGGGGCGGACCGAGAAAGACGACGTGTCGCGCATGACGATCGTCACTGAGGCGGATCCGGATCAGGCGCGGCGCATCGTGGCCAATATCTACAAGTTGGTGAACGTGCTGCTGGTTGACGACATTACCGGCCAGCCAGCGCTGCTGCGGGATTTGTCGCTGATCAAGGTGGGAGCCACGCAGGAGACGCGTTCGCAGGTGCTCGATCTGGCGCACGTGTTCAAGGCACGGGTGCTGGACATCGCGACGGAATCGATCACGGTGGAACTGACCGGCGGGGAAGAAAAAGTCGATCGATTTTTGGAGTTGCTGAACCCATACGGGCTGCTCGAAGTGGTGCGAACAGGCATCGTTGCGATGCGGCGCGGCGCGAAATCCCCGACGGTGGCGTCCAAGGCAGAGCTGACGCCCGCGTCCGCGGAGCAAAGCGACAGCGTCTCGCATTCGGTCTAGGCTCTAATTGTTGGCGCGTCTGGCGGCCTTTGCCTTGGCGTTTTGCGGTTTCGGCCGCAGCGCTGCGAGCATTTGTTCCAGCGGCAGCGCGTTAATCACGTCTTTCTTTTCGATCCAGCCGCGGCGGGCAGTGAGCACGCCGTACTTCATAAAATTCAAATGGCTCGTCGAGTGAGAATCGGTGGAGATGACGATTTTCACGCCTCGCTGTTTGGCCATCCGCAGGTGCACGTCCTTTAGATCGAGACGGTCGGGATAGGCGTTGCACTCCATGGCGACACCGTGCTTGGCGGCTGCGGCTAGAATTTTCTCCATGTCGTACTCGAACGCTTCGCGGCGCAAGATCAGCCGACCCGTAGGATGGGCGATGATCTGTGTGTAGGGATTCTCGATGGCGGCGAGGATTCGATCCGTCATTTCCGCGGGTTCCATGTTCATGAAGGAGTGGACGGAGGCGACGACCACGTCGAGCTGCGCGAGGCAATCGTTATCGAGGTCGAGCGCGCCATTCTTTTTGATGTCCACTTCGATCCCGGCGAGGAGGCGAATTCCCTCGACGCGCTCCTGCGCCGCGCGGATTTTCTTGATCTGCGCGATGGTGCGCTTTTCGTCCATTCCGTTCGCCACTGTGACGGCTTGAGAGTGGTCGGTAAGCGCAATGTACTGGTAGCCGAGCTTGCGAGCGGCTTCTCCCATTTCCTCGATGGAATTGCGGCCGTCGGAAGCCGTGGTGTGCATCTGCAAGTCGCCACGCATGTCGCCGAGCTGCACCAAGGTCGGCAGTTGGTGGCGTTCGGCGGCCTCGATCTCGCCGGTACACTCGCGCAGTTCCGGCTCGATGTAGTCAAGTTTGAGCTTGGCGTAGATTTCCTGTTCGGTTTCACGAGCCACCACACGCCCGCCCTTCAGCGTGGTGAGCGCATATTCGTTGAGCGTCCATCCCATTTCATTGGCGCGGCCGCGAAGTTCCACATTGTGCTGCTTCGAGCCGGTAAAGTAGAGCAGCGCGGCGCCGAAGCACTTTTGGGCGAGCATGCGAACGTCAACTTGCAGGCCGCTATCGAGCAGCACGCTGACTTTGTTTTCACCATGAGCGAGCTCTCGCTTAATTGCCTGGTATTTCAGGATGTGCTCGGCGACGGCGTCGATGTGTTTCTGGCCGTCGTGGCCCGGCCGCATGGTGACGAGTAGATCGAGATCGCCGACGGTTTCCTTGCCGCGGCGCAACGAGCCTGCCGGAGTAACGGACTCGACGGCTTCGCCCGCTTTAGCGATATACGCCGAGAGCTTTTGCGCCTCTTCGTCGGCGACGTTGATCTGGACACGTCCCGATCCGCCAAGATTCTTGAACTGCTCGGCCCCTTTTAGGATGGCTTGCTCGCTTTTTTCGCCGAATCCTGGGAGATCGCGGAGCTTTTCGTCGCGCGCGAGTTGTTCCAGGTTCTCGACGGTAGCGCATTTAAACTTCTTCCATAGAAATGCAACGCGCTTCGGACCCAGCGAGGGGACTTCGAGCAACTGGAGAATCGTGGGAGGATATTTTTTCAGCAGCTTTTGGCGCAGGCCGTAGTCACCGGTTGCGAGGATTTCGTTGATGTGTTCAGCCATGCCTTCGCCGACACCGGGCAGCTCCTTGAGCTTTTTGGCGTCCTTGGCAACGTCCTCGATGCGCTCGGTAAGGCTGCCGAGCAGGTCGGCGACTTTTTCGTAGCTGCGGTAGCGGCCTATGATGGCGCCGTCGATTTCGAGCAGTTGCGCGGTTTCGCGGAGAATTTTTGCTACATCGCGGTTATCCATTGCCCTATTGCGAGCTCCCAATAAATTGAATCGGTTGGCTGGCGCGTTAGCAGGGCATGGTAGCACAGCGCGAGCGGCGGGTGCGGTGCGTCGTTTGCAGGCGACTTGACACGCCTTTCCCGGGCGACCGGAACGGTGAGAGCGAAATGTTATTGGTCTGGATTAATGCCGAGCATGCGGACGATGTTCAATGCGTTCGAGCGGGTGAGCAGCCCGCTGCGCAGCTTGTAATCGAACTGCAGTTCTCCGCCTTCTCCAGAGTCCTCGAAATAGACATTGCTTCCCTTGAGACCGTTCGAGGCGATTTCGGTGAGGGCGAGATCGTGCGTGGTGATCAACCCGATCGCTCCCTTATGTACCAAGGCGCGCATGACCCATTCGGCAGCCACGCGGCGGTCTTTT
>JASHWB010000428.1 GCA_030044295.1 Candidatus Acidiferrales bacterium | reverse complement strand
GAAGAATCTCGACTAGCAGCTCACCTTGTCGAATGCGAAGCCTGCTCTGCCGAGCTCGCGCGCGAAAGGGAATGGCTCGCTCAAATTGCCGCAGAGCACTTCGAGCCGGATGCAGCACTGCTGGCCAGTTGCCGAGCCGGATTGCAGGACGCGCTGGACCGCGAGGAAGAGAAGGGCTGGATCGCGCGCTCTTTTGGCCTTCTGCTTCCGTCGAGTTGGATTTCTCCGCGCCCCGCATGGAGCGCCGCGATCCTGTTGGCGATCGGATTTTCCGTAGGACTTTTTGCCCCACGGCTGTTGCTCCGAAAAGCCCCGGACCGCCAGCGGCAAGAGAATCCGGCGCGTACAACCGCCACTCGCCCTCCGCTCATCCTGGTGCAGAATTCGCGAGGTGCGGCGAATGGCGCCAACGATGCGGCGGCCGCGCAATCCGCGAGCGATGCGCCGTCGGGTCCGTCCGGATCGCCCCTGCAAGCTCTTGATCTCCATCACGCCACAGTTGCCGGTATCAACGTCCTTCCAACGGGCGCGGGCGTGCCGCCGGAAGTTCGGTTGCAATTTGATGCGCAGCAGCCCTATACCTTGCAGGGCACGGTTGACGATGGCGACGTCCGCAACGTTCTCCTGTACGTGCTTCGCCACGGCGATCTTTTCGCTCCGGACGTTCGCCTCGGCGCCGTGAACGCGCTGTCGCCTCGTAGCCAAAACCCCGAGGTCCACTCCGCGCTCTCGCACGCCATGCAGCAGGACGCGAGCGCCGCCGTCCGACTGAAGGCTCTTCAGGCGCTGAACGATCCTGGCCCGGGCGACCTGGTCGGCCGCATGCTGCTCGACGCGCTTTCAAGCGATCAGGATCCCGCGGTACGCGAACGCGTGATCGACACGTTGCGGGACCTCGCTGACAGCGGCCAGTTGTCTTCCAGCGATCACATGCTCTCCGTCTTGCGCGATCGCGCGCACAACGATTCGGATCCTTACATCCGCACCCAAAGCGCTGCAGTCGTTCGCGAACTCGTCAGCCAGCAGCCTGTGAATCAATAGCTCCTCTCGGGCATTCTTAGCCGCTTCATCGGGTAAAAAGTGCAGGTACCGGTACCGATCTTTCCTGCGTCACTTCAGACGGCGTAGACCGTTACGTGTTCTGTTTGTTGTACTTGCCGCGAAATCTAACGTGAGCCGGAAGTGGAACGGTTCGTGCCCTGCCATTCGTCGAAGCGGCAAGGAACTTGTTTTGCCGCCTGTTCACTTACGCAAGCATCCTACACAGATTAGCCCGGCGGTTGGGCGCGCGTAACAGAACGGATTGCGCGACGAAAGCGGGCAGGGGGCGGAGTGGCATGAACGACTATCGCGAGGAAGAAACAAACGAGCGGGCGGAAGATTCCTCCGTGCTCGGCAGTTCGCGGGCGAGTATGTGGCCCGGCGTCGTAATCGTCGCACTTATTTTGGTGGCAGGCCTGGCGATTGTTTACGCGCACAGCCAGCGGTCTGAAATCAATACAATGGCTGCGCGCGACGCCTCATTAAACGCCAGCGTCGCGCAATTGCAAAATCAGCTTCAATCCACGACCGCGAAACTCAATGACGTGGTCGCGCAGCAGCAAGCCGCCGCGGCGCAGGCGGCCGCACAGGCAGCGCAAGAACAGCAGGCGAAGGCAGCCGCCGCACGCCGTTCCGGTCGCACCTCCGCGCGTCGCCACGTGCTAACAGCCTCGGAGAGGCGCTACAACGCGCTGAAATCTCGTGTGGATGCGCAGCAGAAAGAGCTCGATGAGACGAATCAGTCCATCGCTAAGACGCGCTCCGATCTGCAGGCCAACCTCGATTCTACCGCCGCAGGGCTGAACGGCTCGATCGCCAAGAATCACTCCGAGCTCGTGGCCCTCGAAAAGCGCGGCCAGCGCAACTATTACGAATTCGATCTTTCGCGAAGCAAGGAGTTCAGCCGCACCGGTCCGATTTCGCTGTCGCTGCGCCACGCGGACACCAAACATGACCGCTATAACGTGATGCTGCTGGTGGACGACAACCGCCTGGAGAAAAAGAACGTCGACTTGTACGAGCCGGTCTGGATCAGCAGTTCCGATGAGCCGCAGCCGCTAGAAATCGTGGTCAACAAGATCAGCAAGAATCATATCCACGGTTACATCTCCGCGCCGAAATTCACCAACGCAGAGTTGAATGCGACCGGCGACAGCGCGAGCCTGCAGCCCGTTTCCGCTGGCAGCTCCAATTCGAGCGGAAGCGATGCTGCTCCGGCCGGATCGGCGCAGCCTGGCCAGGGTGCGACGCAGTCCTCGCAGCCTCCTCAGAATAATGCGCAGCCGCCACAACCGGCACCCGCAACACAACCGTAGACCGCGCAGCCGGTCGTTCAGCCCGCGTTGCCCGTGGGCGAACAAAAGGCGATTCCGTTAGCGCAATAACGACACCGTCCTCGACGACGACGTTTTGCACTCGCAAGCGACTTATGTCGGTGGAATTTCCACCAATTCCGCTGCTTAACCTGCCCCAAATTACTGTTTGAGAGCGCAGCCAGCCTCTTAGGCAGTACGACCCGCGCAACAAGCATTGCTGAAAACTAATCAGACGGGTTACGTCACTGCAGGCTATAATCCGGGCGCAAAATGACACTTAGTTCAGGCATGTGCGTTGCAGTGTGCGAGATTTTGGCGCTCATCGGCAGCGGCGGGATGGGTGAGGTTGCGCCGTTTTGCGGGCGTCTGAGCCGCCAGGCGAAATCTGCGGTTTCGGGAGCCCGGTGGACTCCACCGGAGTCCAGGGATCGGACCCGAGCGAGCGGAGCGACGCGGGGTCCTCAGCGGGCCTGTTCCTGGCTCGCCGGGGTGCGGAGCCGAGGGATCTGATGCTAAGCCCAGGAACAAAAGTCGGGCCATACGAGGTCGTCTCGCCCATCGGCGCGGGTGGGATGGGAGAGGTGTATCGCGCGCGGGACGGGAAGCTCGGGCGCGACGTGGCGATTAAAGTGTTGCCCGAGGCGTTCGCGCGCGATGCCGAGCGCATGGCACGGTTCGAGCGCGAAGCGAAAGTCCTGGCGTCCCTGAATCATCCGAATATCGCCGCGATTTACGGCTTCGAGGATTCGAGTTCGGCACGTGCGTTGGTGATGGAGTTGGTCGAGGGCCCGACGCTGGCAGAGAGGATTGGCGGCGCGGCGGCGATCAGCCCGACACCTGCCGGGCTTCCTGGTCACACTTCGACCGGGACGCAAACAGCGCGAAAGGCCCATTCGGTTCCCTCTGGGCAAGAGCAAAGCGCCGACCTAAAGGTCGCCGCTACACAAGCTAGGGCGGTACCAATCGAGGAGGCGCTGCGGATTGCGCGGCAGATGGCCGATGCGCTGGAATACGCGCATGAGCGCGGCA
>JASHWB010000427.1 GCA_030044295.1 Candidatus Acidiferrales bacterium | reverse complement strand
GCCAGTATCCGTAGTCATTCACAAAGAATCCGCCGAAGAGGAACGAATTGAAATAAGCACGCGGTCCTATGCCGGTCCATGCAGCTCGCGGTCCGAATGCCGGTGCCGGGTACAGGTAGGGCAGTGGCGTTCCAACGCCTCCGATCCCGCGCGGCGCCACGAACCGTCGTCGGACGGGCGATCGATACGAGGATCGCGGATAGACGTTCGGACGGACCATCGGCAGCCGAGCAGGCGTCG
This sequence comes from Candidatus Acidiferrales bacterium, assembly GCA_030044295.1. Classification (GTDB taxonomy): domain Bacteria; phylum Acidobacteriota; class Terriglobia; order Acidiferrales; family UBA7541; genus Palsa-295. The sequence continues at coordinate 6,892 of JASHWB010000427.1, read as the reverse complement.
GGCGAACGCGCTGCGCACTCTGCACGTGACTTCTGTACACGGGACGCGGAGCAGCGATGCCAGGACGAGCAGCCGGCTGCTGGGCGATAACGCTTGCCGCTAACGCGGCTACGGATATGGCGGCGAGGGCAAGCTTAGAGAATAGCCGATGCGGCTCCAGCAATTTCATCTCCGCACCTCCTGCGACAGGTACGCGGATCAGCATGTGCTTGCAGGAGCGGCCGGCGCAAGAGGAGTTTGCCTTAGGCGGGGCCAGTTTGAATTTCGACTGCTTGTGTCGCGATCAATTAAATTCAAACGGACCAGCTCGATTCAGCGAGCGGGGTGCTTTACCGCACGCGTGCGCAAGCGTACGCGCGCGGCTTAGGGTTGGTTATTTCCGCTCGACATCCGTTGCGCCAGCATCTTCCGTGCGTTCGCGTACAGAGCTTCAGCCGCAGGAACCGACGCAATTGCCTTGTCGAGCTGCGGATCGTTTTCGAGCGCGACCTTATACCCAGCATCCACGCCCAAAACTCCCGTGAACACCTCGCGCTGAATTTCCCACTTTAAATAGGGCAGATTGCGCTGGACCTGCGCGTCGGTCACTTCGATCTGTTCTTGATCCAAAAACTTCTTAAATTGGGCGATCACCGCATCGTCCACCACGAAATCCTTTGTGATCGTGCGGTTCTGTCCCAGATAGTAGCGGACGAAGTCACCGATTCCCTGCGGCGGCAGGGAGGCGGGATAAAGGACGCCGCGGCGTTCGAGCAATTCCTGGAAATCGTCGGGCTTTGAGTCCGCGGCGGTCACGTCCGGCGTAATGCCATCGCCGCCGTAAACGGTCCTGCCCGTGTCCGTCAGTTTCGCTTCCGGCGACTGGGGTTTCTGCGGGTTGTAGTGGTAGTCGTAAAGAGTTTCGTTCTTGTAGCTGCGCTGAATGGACCGGCCGCTCGGCGTGTAATAGCGGGCTGTGATTAGCATCAGGGCGGTGTTGTAGCTTAGCGGGAATTGCGTGCCGACCAGGCCCTTTCCGAAGCTCGTCTGTCCGACGATCAGCGCGCGGTCGTGATCCTGCATCGCTCCAGCGAAGATTTCGGACGCCGACGCAGTTTGTCCATTGATCAGAACCACCAAAGGCACTTTCAGCCCCTGATTTCCGCGAATCGCGTAGTAGCGGCGTTCGGGCGACGACCGTCCCCGGTGCGAAACGATCAAGTCGCCTTTGTCGAGGAACATGTCGGCCATGCCTACCGATTGATCCACCAGACCGCCACCGTTGTTGCGCAAATCGACGATCAGACCGTCGAGCTTCGACGCGTCCAGTTGTTGAAGCGCTTCCTCAAAGTCGCGGTCGGTGGTCGTGTCGTTAAATGTGGAAACGCGAATGTACCCGATGTTCGGCCGTACCATGGTCGTGAATTCCACCGCCGGACGCGGGATTTCCGCTCGCGTGACGGTCACGTCGATCGGTTTTGGCCAGCCTTCCCGGCCGAGCGAAATCGTCACCGGCGTACCCTTTGCTCCGCGGAGCAAGTTGGCGACTTCGGATGTGGTTAGTCCGGCGCAGGGCTTTCCGTCTACTTTCAGGATCAGGTCCCCGGGCCGGATTCCGGCCTTGTACGCGGGCGAATCGACGAATGGATACTGCACCATGGTCTGCCCGCTTGCCGATTGCTCGATGACCATTCCGACTCCGTAATATCTTCCTTCCTCTTGTTCCAGGAACGCGGCGTAGTCCTTGGGATCGAAAAACTCGGAGTGAGGATCGAGAGATTGCAGCATGCCAGGAATCGCGCCGTCGTAGATCGCCTGGTCCACGTCAATAGGATCGGCGTAATTCTGCTGCACGACCGCCAATACGTCGGCAAACTTCTGCACCGAGTCCTGCATATTGTTCGCTTGCGCGGCCGTAGCCATGGCCGGTGCCCCAAAATACCCGCCGAGTATGGCGGACGCCGCCAGCACAAGAGCCAGCATCACGATTCCGGGAGCCGAGCGGCTGAGTCCGGTGATCTTTTCCGAATCTTTTCGAGGAGTCTTCATTCGCCGTTCACTTCTGAGCCAGCTCGCCGGAGCACGCGGCTGTCTCTATGGGGATTGCCGCCGCCCGAGCCTGACTGGCCGTGCTCGGGCCGCTACCCTGATCCTACCTGCCCGGTTTTGGCGCTGCAAGTCGTACTCTTGCCGCTGTTCGATGGCGCGGGCCACGCCGACCTGCGATCCGGCGAGTTCTGCCGCTCGATGGCGCGGTATTCCCGTGTCTTCTCCGAGCTGCCGTGATAGGCTTCGGCAACTCGGACACCGGAAATCCGGATGCCCTTTACCCCTTCATGCGGGGAGTTCGCTCAGGCTGCGGAGGAATCCATGTACGCTCGTATGTGGCGCTTTACGATTTCGCCGGGCAAGATCGACGAGTTTATCGAATCGGTCCGCACGCTTTTGCCGGAAGCACGAAAAGAGCGCGGCTTTCGCGGCTTTACGGTATTGCGGAGCATTTCTAACGACTCGAAGACCCGCTGCACCATGACCGGTTTTTGGCAATCGCGAGCGCATCTCCGAGCCAGCGACGAAGGGCTCTTTCTTCCCCGCGCCCTGGCCCATCTGATCACCTGCTCCGAGGGATATCCGATCATTCAGGAGCATGAAGTGCTCTTAAACGAACTCGTACCAGAGCATGATGATCGCCTAATTTCCTGCTGAGACCTCCACCGCAAACTATCGTCTGTTCCCCGCGCGGTTCTGAATTTCAATGGCAGAACGTCAAGAAACGACCGCCGGGCGAATCGGCTCGGCCGAGCGGGACCGCGAGGAGATAAAAAGAGGCCCGCGCGGGACGTCCGAGGAGAGAAGATGGCGTTGCGCGGGCCTTTATATAGCTAAGTGTGTCTGCCCAAATTGTCGTGCAGACTTCGCCGGAGCGCAAGTACTTTTATAAAATTTATGTTCCCGAGAGCGGGACGAAAATTCGGCGAAGCTGCCGGCGCGATAAGTGGACTCGCACTGGGTCAGTCTGAATTTGACTGCTTGTGTCACGATCAGAAAGTTCAAACTGAGCCGTTACGCGCGGCGCCTAGGGGACGATGGTGAATCCGCCGTCAGCGTCCACATACCCATAGGCCATCCGAGGCGTTGAATACGCCGCAGCGGGACGGCCTTTGCGGTCCAGCAGGATCAATCCGCCCGTCGCGTGTCCCCGGCGTTCCAGGATTCTCAGACAAGCGTCCGCGACGGCTTGCGCGATGGTCGCCGGCCCGCGTTTCCTGCGATGCGGCGGCAGCACTCTGGGATCCCGCAACAAATCGGCCGCCAGTTTAGCCATCACGATCTTCATGATGCCTTCGCCATATCCGGTGCACGAGATTCCACCTGCCTCGGCATCGGCATAGCAACCGCATCCGATCAACGGCGAGTCGCCCACGCGGCCCGGGCATTTGCCGCGCGTGCCACCCGTGGACGTTCCGGCCACGAGATTTCCATGCGTGTCGATTGCAACGGCGCCCACCGTCCCACGCGATTGCGGCACGGTGGCTTCTTTCGCGGTCCGTTTGTCCCGGCTTTTCCGCCATTCTTCGCGAGCGGAGTCTGTGATCAGCTCTTCCGGATCGCAGAGCCGAAATCCATGCTCCGCCGCGAACTGTTCCGCTCCCGCACCGACCAACATCATGTGCTCGGATTTCTCCAGTACCAGGCGCGCCAGCCGAATTGGATTGCGAATCCGTTCAAGTGCAGCTACGGCGCCGGCTTTCAGCGTCATTCCGTCCATCAGAATTGCGTCGAGCTGCACCCGCCCGTCGCGGTTCAGGTGCGAACCTACTCCAGCATCCAGAGCGGGATCTTCTTCGAGCGCCACGATCGCGGTTTCGACGGCGTCGATGGCCGCGTGTCCCTGTGACAAGAGCTTCCAGCCAGCTTCGAGTCCGGCGCGCACGCCTCGACGGAAGCCATTGAGAGCACTCTCAGGAATGTCCCCAGCGCCGCCATGAACGATGAGAGAAGGTTTCAAGATTGTGGGGGAATATCTAAAAATTGGGGAACAGGAGCATCAGCGCCACGCCCGTCAGAATCAGCACCGGTCCGATCAAGAACACCAGACTGATTCCCAGCAGCACGCCAGCGGCGCCTTGGCGCTTGCGAGCGGCGGAAACCAGCCGTGAAAGATCGCGCCTGCGCACTACTTCACGCAACACCGAACGATACGCAGCAAACCAATAACGGATCTCCATTCTCGATTGCCACAGCAGATCCATGCCCGCGCATATCACGATGAAGCCGATGATGCTCATCAGTTTCGGCACGTCAGCGCTCCGAACCCGCGGAATGCCGCCGCGCGCGCAGAAGAAGATTTCCTGCCTGCGCGGGTTTCGATTGCAAAGGCGCTTGAGCTGCTGGCGCCGCGGGTCGCGGTCCGCCACGCGCTGGCGTTCCGTTGCGCTCGGGCACCGTCTGCGGCAGCGTGTTTCCCGCCGCTTCCGCCTGCGTTCGCGTGTGTACGATGCGGTGAATCACGGTAATATTCGGGCCAATCGCTAAAATCCAGAGCGCCAGGCCCATACGGTTGGCCAGAGCAGCCAGTATGATCAGCGCGAGCCGTTCGGGCCGGTCCCAAAATCCGACATCCGCCTCTGGCACCAGCGATCCAGCGCGCGCTTTGGCATAGCTGACCATCACCGCTCCAGCCATCGCCGCGCCCGCCAACACGGCGTACCGAAAACGGTTTAGCTCCACGTAATAGACCAGCAGCCCGAGGAACAGCAGAAAATCCGCGTACCGGTCCAGAATGGAATCGAGGAACCCGCCGAATAGCGACACGCGGTTTTGCAGCCGAGCCACAGGACCATCCAGCAGGTCGCACAAGCCAGCGACGATCACCATCCCGCCGCCCGCCGGAAATCGCCCTTCGGCGAACAGCACGCTTGCGCATAGATTCGCCGCCAGCGCCGACCAGGTAATGACATTCGGATGGATTCCGGTGCGGGCCAGGAGCGCTGCAATGCGTTCGATTGGTCGGGAGAAGTAGCGGCTGATATTCCGCGTTAGCATGGAGCGAGCCTCACTCCGCTATTTATCATCGTAGATGGTGATCAGCTCCACCACTTCGTAGTTCTTCACGCCAGCCGGTGTCGTCACCCGTACTTCGTCGCCTACCTTCTTGCCCAGCAGTGCGCGCCCGATTGGAGAGCTGGTGGAAATGAGCCCTTTCGCGGCGTCCGCTTCCTCAACCGTCACCAGTTTGTACGTGAACTTGGAGTCCTTTTCCGTGTCGATCACCACGAGCCGCGAGCCGTAAGCAGCGCGGTCTTTCGGCAGATTGTTCAGGTTCATCAGCGAAAGGTTTGCCATTCGCTGATGAAGCTGGCCAAGCCGCGCCGATACGTAGGACTGCCGCTCTTTGGCGTATTTATACTCCGCATTCTCGGAAAGGTCGCCATGCGCTCTGGCCGTTTTGATTTCCTTCGGCAACTCGCTGTGCAGCTCGTGCTCCAGCGCCGCGATCTCGTCCTGCAGCTTTTTCTTGATTTTTTCGGCAAGATCGGTCATTTGCTCGTCATGAATACGGGAATTCTATTCGCCCTTGGAGTGCCACCCGTCAAACGTGCAGCCTACTTGGCCATTATAGGCAAATTGCGCCGCTGCCCGCAAATCCAGCGGGCCTCCCTGAGTAGTCGCTAAGCTCCCTGCCTAAGTCCCTGTAACTTCGACTGATAGCTGCCGGGAACCGCCCGAAATGCCACGCTCATCCGGTTCCAGCTGTTGATCATCACTATAGCCGCCGTCAGATTCACAAGCTCCACCGGAGTGAAATGCTGCTTCGCGCGCTCGTACACTTCGTCCGGCACGTGGCTCTGACTCACCAGGGTCACAGCTTCGGTCCATTCGAGGGCCGCTCTCTCCCGGTCGTTGTAAAAAGGACTTTCTCGCCACGCACTCAAGAGGTACAGCCGCTGCTCCGTTTCGCCCAAAGCGCGAGCGTCCTTCGTGTGCATGTCCAGGCAGAACGCGCAGCCGTTGATCTGTGATGCGCGTAGCTTCACCAGCTCCAGCAGCGGGCGCTCCAGTCCGCAGGAATCCACATATTTCTGCAAAGCTGCCAGGTTCGAGTAAAGATCCGGCGCGATTTTGTACGGATTCAGGCGCGCGTCCATATGTTCTCCTATGCGGCTGTGAGACTTAAGTTACAGCCCTGATTGCCCAAATCGAGACTGTACCACCCTAGCGGCAATATCACACACGCCGAAGGGCCAGGCCAGCGTCCCCGCTCCGCTGCTACAATCGGGTGAGTGCAGTCACCCCTGGGAGCGCTGGCTTCATACGCTGCGTCGGACGCGGGAGTGAGTTCGTGAATCTCGAACTGACCGAAGAGCAGAGGCTGCTGCAAAAAAGTGTGCGCGAATTTGCCGAGCAGGAAGTGCTCCCTTTCGCCAAGGAACTCGACGAAACCGGCCACTTCCCGCGCGAAATTATCCGCAAAGCCGCAAGCTTGGGCCTCACCGCAGTCGCGCTGCCCGAAGCCTGCGGCGGCGCGGGCATGGACCACATCAGCTACAGCATCACGATCGAGGAGATTTCGCGCGTGTGCGCCTCCACGGGCGTGATTCTCTCGGTGCAAAATTCGCTCTACGGCGACTGCCTTCACCGTTACGGCAGCGAGGAGCAAAAGCGCAAGTACCTCGAGCCCATGGCACGCGGCGAAGCAATCGGGTGCTACGCCCTCACCGAACCGCAGGCTGGCTCAAATGCCGCAGCGCTGGCCACTCGAGCAGTCCGTAAAGGCGACTGCTACATCGTCAACGGCACGAAAGCCTGGATCACCTGTGGCGGCGTGGCCGATGCAGCCATGGTGTACGTGAACACGCAGCCGGAAAAAGGCGAAAAGGGAATTACCGTGCTGATGATCGACAAAGGAACG
>JASHWB010000426.1 GCA_030044295.1 Candidatus Acidiferrales bacterium | reverse complement strand
TTTTTCCGCGAGCTTTCGCGAAACAATCACAAGCCTTAGATGGACGAGAACCGCGACCGGTATCGTGCTGCGGTGGTTGAGCCGTTTCGCGTGCTACTCGATCGTCTCACACCAGTCGCACTGAAGTTGAATCCTCGGTTCGTCCTGAGTGGTCGCGTAGGCGAAAATTTTTCGCGCATCAACCGCGACATTCGCTTTGCTGCCGATAAATCGCCGTACCGCCCGCAGATGTATCTCTACTTCGCGGAGGCCCGCTTAGGCGCGCAGCTCTACGTGGGGATTTCGGCGGAAGGGGTAACCTGCGGATTCCGCGCCTATCGCGAGAGCAAGTCTTCGCCAATCGTGACGATCGCGCGCGAGCGCGCGCAAGAGCATCCGGAATTCATTGGCAATCTGCGTAGAAGGCTTGGCGGAAGATACGACTCCTACTGGTACAGATCCGAAAAGGGTGAATGGACGAAGCGCCGCGGGTGGCCACTCGCGCCCGAGGACTGGAAACGGCTTCGGGGCTGGGTTGTGCGGAGAAAGCTGCCGCGGAGCGCCGCCACTCGCCAGGCATTCACGCGCGGCATCGAAGCGATCTTTCGCGAGGTGTATCCGCTGTACGCTTTCACCGCTTCTCCGGACTGGAATTTCCGCCGCTAAAGTGGTAAGAAGCGGCCCATGTTGATACGCAAAGGTGTTTGGGTGGCCGCGGTAGTGGCGAGTTTTTTGCTGGCCGGTGCGACGGTGCCGAGCAGCCGAGCGCAGAGCATCTTTCCCGATCAAACGGCTTACACAACCGACGTTTGCGACCGCGCTTGCCTGTACGGCTTCGTCGATCAATATCTCCACGCGTTGTCCGACAAGAGCCCGTCGCTGCTGCCATGGGCGAAATTCGTGCGGTTCACGGAAAACAACGTCTCGCTGCAGGTGGGCGACGGCCTGTGGGGCACGATCAGCGGATTAGGTCCGGAGGATTTGCGCGCGGCCGATCCGGAGCACGGCGAAGTAGTCTATTTCGGCGTGGTGTATGAACAAGGCGCCCCCAGCTATTTCGCGATGCGCATGAAAATCGAGGATCGGAAAATCGCCGAAGTCGAAACGATCGTCGATCGCAAGGGCAGTGGCCCAGGCCCGTTCGGCGATCCCGCGAAAATGACCGAGCTGCCGCTGATGAAAGAAGACGTCCCAGCGGACGAGCGTACGCGGCGCGCCCGCATGATCGCACTCGCCGACGGCTACGACAACACGTTACAGCTCAATGACGGCCAGATTTTTACCGTGTTCGATCCGGCGTGCAGCCGGCGCGAGAATGGTGTTTGGACGGCGAAGGATCCGAATCCCGACCTAAAATCCGATTCGCTGCTCGCCGTGGCCGGGCGGCTTTCGTGCGAACAGGGATTCAAGCTCGGCAATTATCGCTGGGACGACCGCTTGCGCGCGCGCCGTTTTCCCTTGGTGGATGAAGAAAAAGGGCTGGTGCTCGCGGCGGGGTTCATCGATCATTCCGGGCGGTTGAAAAAATACACCACTACAGATGGTGTGGTGCACGATTCGCCGATGAAGTCGCCGCATTCATTCTGCTTGCTGGAAATGTTTAAGGTCGTGGACGGCAAAATTCGCCACGCCGAGGCCATCTTCATTACCGTGCCGTACAATATGCCTTCGCCCTGGCTTCAGGATTCTGGCGACTGACGCAGCGCCCTTCGCGGCTAACCCGGCAGCAAGGGGCGGGAAGGAAATTTCCGATGGTTGACTTCTCGAATCAGCCGACGATGAAGGGGTTCTTTGCACCCACCCGTTTCGAAGCCGACGTTTACGACTGCGAAGTGACCGGCAAAATCCCGATGGACTTGGACGGCGCGTTCGTACGGCTGGGCGGCGATTGGCTCTACCCGCCGAAGTTCGAAGACGATTCGCCGTTCAGCGTGGACGGCTACATCAACATGTTCCGTTTCAAAGACGGGATCGTCGATTACAAAGGGCGCTGGGTGAAGACGCCGCGGTACAAGGCTGATCTCGCCGCGCATAAACAGCTCTTCGGAAAATACCGCAATCCATTCACGGACGATCCCAGCGTGAAGGGTCTCGACAGGACGGTGCAGAATACGACGCCGCTGGCCTTCGCCGGGAAACTATTTACGCTCAAAGAAGACAGCCTGCCGTACGAAATCAATTGCAATACGCTCGAAACAGTCGGACCGTGGAATTTCCACGGTAAATACCGAAGCCTGACGTTCACCGCGCACCCGAAAATTGACCCCGAAACAGGCGAAATGATCTGCTACGGCTATGAAGCGGAGGGGCTCGAAACCAATTCAGTCTTCCTCTATACGATCGACAAAAACGGCAATGTAACGCGCGAAGTGCGCTTCAAAGTGCCGTACATCAGCATGGTTCACGATATCGGGCTGACGCAAAAGCACGTGATCATCCCGGTCTTTGGTTTCGTCACCAGTATGGAGCGGCTGAAGGAAGGCAAGGTTCATTGGGGATGGGACAGCTCCAAGCCCGCCTACGTTGGCGTCATCCCGCGCGACGGAGAAGCGAAAGACATGCGCTGGTTCAAAGGGCCGGAACGGGCCACCGTTCATACGCTCAACGCGCGGACGGAGGGCGAGAAAGTGATCCTCGAGGCGCCAATTTTCGATTCCAACCCGTTTCCATTTTTCCCGGCCGTGGACGGTTCGGCGTGGGACGCGAAGAAAGCCCGCGCCTACATCCGGCGCAACACGTTCGATTTGAATTCCAAGGACGATGGTTTCACGGAAGAAAAGCTCTTCGAGATGAACGTCAGCGACCTGGGCCGCGTGGACGATCGCTACCTCACCCGTCCCTATCGCTACGCGTATACCGCGTTTGCCGATGGCGGACGCCCATTTGACCAATGGCGCGCAGGAAATCTGCAAGGACGCGTGAACAATTGCTACGGGCGTTTCGACCTTGCCACCGGCAAGATGAACTCCTACTTCGCAGGCGCAACACACAGCTTGCAGGAAGTCTGCTTTGTACCGCGCCCAAAGAGCGCCGCGGAAGGTGATGGCTACATCATGGGCGTGGCCTCGAATTTCGCAGAAATGCGCTCCGAGCTGATCATTGCCGACGCACAGAACCTGGAAGCCGGCGACATCGCGCGCGTGCTCCTCCCGTTCCGCTCAACCGCGCAGGTTCATGGCCGCTGGTTCAACGCCGACCAGCTCCCATTCGCATGAGCACGCCGATGGACGATGAGCCAATCTCGGGCGTTGGTACT
>JASHWB010000425.1 GCA_030044295.1 Candidatus Acidiferrales bacterium | reverse complement strand
GGCCTCGTGGCACCCTCTAACTGAAACGCGTCTAAGGCCCCGCATGGTAAGATAAGCGGAAGCGGTTGGTGCAGTTCGCGACGCTGTATCTGTATGCGGATGTGGCGGAATTGGCAGACGCGCAAGCCTCAGGAGCTTGTGGTAGCAATACCGTGGTGGTTCGAATCCACTCATCCGCACCAATGATTTTCGGCGGCGTCGCTGTTTTCCCTGCCTCGTGCTGTGCAGACGCTGCGATCTCTAATTTTAGGCTGGCTTGATTAGCTCCTCGGCGTAGAAAGCGCCGTCGGGCGTGTCCTCGTGCTTGTAATAAACGTAAGAGTCTCCGCGCTTGACGGCTTCAGCGACACGCTTTGCGAGCGTCTTGCGGGCGGGCGCTGAATATTCCTCCTTCCGCAGGCGGAAGTACGAATAATCTGCGGTGGAGACATCGGGCGTCTCGAATTTCTCCGACTCTGCCAGGCAAAGGGCCACGTTCTTGCCGCGCAAAAGCGCGTACGTCTCCGGCACGAACCACGTTTCATGGCGAAATTCCATGGCGGCTCGCGCGCCGCGTGGCAAACCTCCGAGGAATTCTTCCAGTCGAGGAAGATCGCATTTGAGGTCCGGAGGGAGCTGAAAGAGCACAGGGCCGAGCTTGTTCGCTTCTCGCAAAGGCTCCAGGGACGCGAAGAAGTCCACCGTCGCGCCGGCGACCCCGCGCAAACGCGCGAAATGCGTGATTGACTGGTGTGCTTTGATGGCGAACTGAAAACTTTTCGGCACGGCTGCGATCCACCCCGCGAGCAGTTTCTCGGTGGGATGACGACGAAAGGTCATGTTCACTTCGACGGAGTCCAGCCGCGTTGCGTAGTACTGGAGAAACTTCGCCGACGCAAGCTTCGCCGGGTAGAAATCCGGCTTCCAAGCCGCGTACGCCCATCCCGAAGTGCCCGCGTAGATTTTTCCGCTGCGACTCATCACGCCACCTGTGTACCAGGGACAAGTTCCAACGCCGTCCGGCTGGCGCCAGCATTTTCATATGTTAGCGGGCGAAAAGTACAGCTCGCGGACCTGTGCGCACACCATTTGCTATACTCGAATTCCAGCATTTCCTTGAATGAAACAAGCCACGAAAACCCGTTCCGCGACCGCGCCCGACGGTGAGGTTGAGCGCAGCGCCGCGGAAAAACGCGATTCAACGCCGCAGCAGGCGGAGTTAGCCGCTCCCGGGGCACCGGCAAAAGGCTCGCGCCGAATGCCGAAGAGCGCGCCTGGAGAGGTGCGCAAGCGGTTATTTCTCGTCGACGCGATGGGCTACATCTTCCGCGCGTTTTATGCGCCCATGGACCGGCTGCAAACGTCTTCGGGCATTCCCACCAAGGTGCCGTACCTGTTCGCGACGATGATGCGACGGCTGTTCAACAGCAAAGACCTGCGCCCGGATTATCTCGGCGTGGTCTTCGACGTCTCCGCGCCCACTTTCCGCGACAAGCTTTTCGCTCAGTACAAGGCGCAGCGGCCGCCGATGCCGCAGGATTTGTCCGTGCAAGTGCCCTTTGTGCGCCGCTACTGCGAAGCGATGCAGCTGCCGATCCTCGAATGCCCCGGCTATGAAGCGGACGATGTGATCGGGTCGCTCGCCCGGCAAGCGGAGTGCGAAAATCTCGACGTAATCATCGTCACCAGCGACAAGGACCTGATGCAGCTCGTCGGAGGCTGCGTGCGCATCTTGAATCCCTCCAAGGGTGATCTGTTGATTGACGAGACTAAAGTGGAAGAGCTAATGGGCGTGCCGCCCGCAAAGGTGCCCGACGTGATGGCGCTGATGGGCGATTCGATCGACAACATTCCCGGCGCGCGCGATCCTAACGAAAAGCCCGCGCCCGGCGAACGCCGCAAGGCCGGCATCGGTGAAGTGGGAGCGCGGCAGTTGATCCAGGAGTTTGGCAGCGCGGAGCAAGCGATCGCGCGCGCGACGGAAGTGAAGCGCGCTGCGTATCGCGAGGCGCTTGAAAAGAACGCCGAGTACGTTCGCTTGAGCAAGCAACTGGCGAAAATCCCCACGGACGCGCCGGTCAATCTCGACCTGAATACGCTGCGCATCGATCCGCCCGATCTCGCGGCCCTGCGGGAACTTTATGCGGAGTTGGGCTTCACTTCCCTGCTGAAAGACCTTGCGCCCGTGGCGGACACAACCACAACGGATTACCAGGCTTTCGATTCATCAGATGCGCTGCGCGAATTCATGGAGTCGCTTCCGGCGGGCCACGAAACCGCACTGTGGCTTTCGCTCGAGTCCGAAGATCCGGAAGACGAAGGCTTCGGCACGCGCGTTCTAGGCGTGGAAATATCGGCGAAACCGCATTCGGCACATTCGTCCACTAACAACGAGGCGAACGAAGCGCTCGCGGCTCTGCGCGGCTGGCTCGCTGATCCTAAGCGCCCGAAAGTCGTGCACGACCCGAAGCTCGTCGATTTGCTTACCAGTCCGGACCCGCAGAGCAAAGTCGATGGGGTCGCCGGAGTCGCGCACGCGACGATGCTCTACTCGTATTTGCTTCGGCCTACGACGGCGAATCACACCTTTGCCGAAGTAGTGCTGCGATCCCTGAATCGCACGCTTTCCGGCGCGCCCGGCGAAAGTGCCGATTTTCTGCTGCGCCTCGCTCCCCTTCTGCGCGACGAAGTGGAGAAACAGGGCCTGCTCGGCCTTTATGAACAAATCGACCGGCCACTCGCGCCCGTCCTCGCGCGGATGGAAGCCGCCGGAGTGCTGGTGGATCGCAAAGAGCTCGAGCTGATTTCTACGAAGACGCAGGACGAAATTACGCGCCTCGAACATGAGATTCATGCACTGGCCGGATTCGAATTCAAGATCAACTCGCCGCAGCAGCTCGCGGAAGTGCTCTTCGACCGCTTGAACTTGCAATTGCCGCGCCGGACACGCGCGAAAGCGCGTTCTACCGCGGCCGAAGTCCTGGACGAGCTGGCGCTGATTCACGATCTGCCGAAAAAAGTGCTCGAGTATCGCGAGCTAGCGAAAGTGAAATCCACGTATGCGGACGCGCTGCCAAAGCTGATTCATCCGGCCACGGGCCGGCTGCACACGCGCTTCAGCCAGACAGGCGCGGTGACGGGCCGGCTAAGCTCCTCAAATCCCAACCTGCAGAATATTCCCGTGCGCACGGCGCTTGGACGCGAAATTCGCGCCGCATTTGTGGCTTCGCCCGGCCACTGCTTGCTATCCGCCGATTATTCGCAGATCGAGCTGCGG
>JASHWB010000424.1 GCA_030044295.1 Candidatus Acidiferrales bacterium | reverse complement strand
AATTGGAACAGGCTCTGAAGGCGGCGGCCAATCCCAATCGAGCCGCATCCCTTGCGGCGTACTTCAAAACCGGGAAGGGCGAATATGGCGAGGGCGACCGGTTCATCGGCATTTCCGTCCCGGCGCTGCGGAGAATTGCGCGGCAATACACCGGGCTCGGATTTCGCGACCTCGATCATTTACTCGCCTCGCCGATTCACGAATTCCGGTCCGCGGCGCTCGAAATTCTGGTTGCGCAATACGGGCGGGCAGACGAGGCGCAGCGCAAGCGAATCGTCGCATTTTACCTGCGGCACACCGAACGGATGAACAACTGGGACTTGGTGGACACCGCGGCAGCTCAAATTCTCGGGCGGCACGTGAAGGCGCGTTCGCGGCAGGTGCTGCACGCGCTGGCGGGATCGTGCAGCCTTTGGGAGCGCCGCATCGCCATCGTGGCTACGCTTGCGCTCGTCCGCGCCGGGGAGACCGCGGAGACGTTTCGCATCGCCGAGAAATTGCTCGGAGACCGGCATGACTTGATCCACAAGGCTGTGGGGTGGGCGCTACGCGAGAGCGGTAAGGTCTCTGGCAGCGGGCTCGTGGCGTTCCTGCGGAAGCACTACCGGCGGATTCCGCGAACCACGCTTCGTTACGCCATCGAGCGTTTTCCAGCGGACCAGCGAACGAGACTTCTGGCCGGCGATTTCACCCAGGGCTGAAGCCGCCTTTCGCGCGCGTTTACTGATCGTAAACAAACCCTCGGGCGTTCCATTCCCGCCATCGCCCCGCAGTGATAGCGTTAGGGACGTGCTCGACACCACACTAAAGTCCGGAAGCCCCACTGCCCGCTGCCGGGAGCGCGGCGGCACCAGGATAAACCTGCTGATCGCGCTGCTGATACTGGCTGCCATGGGAATCTCGGCGGTGAAGATCGTCCCCGTTTATGTGAACAACTACCAGTTCCAGGACGCCATCAATACCGAAGCGCGTTTTGCGGAAAGCGTCTATCCCAAGAAATCAGCAGTGCAGATCCGCCAGGATATCTTTAGCAAGGCGCAAGACCTGGACATTCCAGCCGACCCACAGGATATTCAGCTCGATATGTCCGGGGGAAACGTCAGCATTTCGCTGGACTATTCTGTGCCAATAGACCTTTACGTTTACCAATTCACCTTGCAATTTCATCCCCACGCAGACAACCATACGATCTAAAATAACATTCAGTAGATAGGCCACTCGGAACCAGGCATGTCCGGCGACGACGCACCCGCCCAGCTTCGTCCCACCACTCCAAAGCGACGGGAGCTTTGGGGCCCGATTGGCGGGTTTCCATGAGGTTTGCGAAGTGAACGGAGAAACGGATTGCGCGTTCGCATAGCAAGAGGATTCTGGACTTCCCGGTTCGGCGTTGCAGTGTTGCTCGTTGTCCTGGCGTGTTTTTTGGCCGGCGCGGGATTCGTCGCCTACTACTACATTTCTTTCGGCCACCTGATTCAGCAGCACCTCACCGGCCAAATCTTCCGTAACACGTCCAGCGTGTATTCATCTCCGGGGCATATTTACGTGGGCGAATCGCTGCGCGAAAGCGAACTGACGAACTACCTGCTGGCCGATGGCTATCAGGAAGGCGAAGCCAGCGGCGCGCCGGGCGAGGTCCTGGTCCGGAACTCGACCGTGGAGATTCGTCCATCGGCCGATTCGTACTTTAAGGGCGCGAACGCGCTGCGCGTCGATTTCACCGGAGCCGAAGTCTCCGGAATTACGGCGCTTCCGAATGGTGCCCAAGTTCAGCAAGCGGAAATCGAGCCGCAGTTGATCACGAATCTCTTCGATAGCTCGCGCGAGAAACGGCGCGTAGTGCAGTACGACGACCTGCCCCCGGTCCTGATCCACGCCGTGCTGGCCGCGGAGGACAAGCGATTCTTCGAGCACGGCGCCTTCGATGTCGTTCGAGTGGTCGGTGCGGCGGCTTTTGACCTGGGCCACCATTACCGCGCGCAGGGCGCCAGCACGATCGATATGCAGGTGGCGCGCACCTTCTTCTTCACCACCAAACGCGAATGGCGGCGCAAGCTGAAAGAAACGCTGATGGCTTTCGAGATCGACCAGCGTTTTTCCAAGCAGCAAATCTTCCAGCTCTACGCAAACGACATTTATCTCGGCAACCGCGGCAGTTTCTCGATTCGCGGATTCGGCGAGGGTGCGCAGGCCTATTTCGGCAAAGACGTGCGCCAGCTCGACGCGGGCGAGGCCGCGTTTTTGGCCGGCATCATCCGCGCCCCCAACCATTATTCGACTCCCGAGCGGCATCCGGACCGTGCCTTTGAGGCGCGCAACCGTGTGCTCGCGCAGATGGTCGAGGACGGATACATCACCGCGGCGGAAGAGCGGCAGGCCAAGAAAGAAAAAATGAACTTTGTCAACGGAGGCAGTTCGAGCAGCACGGCGCCGTATTTCGTCGATATGGTGAAGGACCACCTGCTGGAAAAAATCTCCGCAGCCGATCTGCAAGATCAGAGTTTCCGCATCTACACGACGCTCGATCCGGACTTGCAGCGCGATGCGACCGAAGCGGTCCAGATCGGCATGGATAGCATTGATAAGCTCTTGGCGCGGCGCTACGCGATCTGGAAGCGGCGCGGTCAGCCCGTGCCGCATCCGCAGGTGGCTCTGGTAGCGCTGGACCCGCAAACCGGCGCGATTCGCGCCTTGGTCGGCGGGCGCGATTACGGCGATAGCCAGTTCAATCACGCGCTAGCCAGCCGCCAGCCGGGCTCCGTATTCAAGCCCATCGTCTACGCAGCGGCGCTCGACGACGCCGTCCAGGGCGTGCAGCCAATCGTCACACCAACCACAACCGTTGACGACGTGCCGACGACGTTTGAGTTCGACGGCAAGGAGTACACCCCCAACAACTACGGCGAGGAGTTCTACGGCACCGTAACCGTGCGGCAAGCGCTGATGCATTCGCTCAACGTCGCCACGATCAAAATTGCGGAAATGATCGGCTACCAGCGCGTTGTCGATATGGCTCATCAACTGGGAATCAAGAACACAATATTGGCGACGCCGGCGATGGCCCTGGGCACGTACGATATGACTCCCGTCGATGTGGCGGCTGCTTACACTGCGTTTGCGGATGGAGGTGTACGCGCCGAACCGCTCTTCATCCGCAGGGTAGTCTCGTCCGATGGCGGCGTGGTCGAATCGAATTCGCCGCAGACGCGCACGGTGCTCGATCCGCGCGTGGCGTACCTGGTGACAAGTCTCATGGAGGACGTAATCAATCAGGGCACAGGAGCTGTCGTCCGTGACATGGGCTTCACCGCGCCGGCCGCGGGTAAGACCGGCACGTCGCACGACGGCTGGTTCGCCGGATATACGTCGAACTTGGAATGCGTGGTTTGGGTGGGATTCGATGACGATCGCGACATCGATCTCACCGGTGCTCAGACCAGCGCCCCGATTTGGGCCGAGTTTATGAAACGTGCGGTGCAACTGCCTCAGTACCGCAATACGCAGCAGTTCACGCCCCCGGCAGGGGTCGTGGAAGCCATGATCGATCCGCAAAGCGGACAGCTGGCCACGCCTTCGTGCCCGAAGACGCAAGAGGAGTATTTCGTCGCCGGGACGGAACCGACGCAGTACTGCCAGTTGCATGGCGGCGAAGAGGGGCAGTCCGCCCCAGTCTCGTGGCTCGCCCACCTGTTTGGAAAAGGGCCAACTCCACCTCCGGCCTCGCCCTCCGGGCAAGCGTCACCTGAACCGAACAACGCGAATCGAACCAATGCGCAAAATCCCGCGCAAGCGACACCGCAATCGCCGCAAAACCCCGATTCTCAGCAATCGGACAAGCAGGAGAAGAAAAAAGGCATCTTCGGCAAGATTTTTGGTATCTTCGGCGGAGACGATAAGCAGCCGTCGGATACCTCGAAGTAGTTAGGAACTCGATCCGGGGCGGCTGCGCGCAGCAGATGTGGTGGGCTATGAGACGCTTGGCCCTTCTTGCTGTCCCAATTCTTCTGGTCGTCGGAGTAGCCCGCGCACAGCAGGTTTCGGCGGCATCCGAAGCTTCGTCGCAAGGGATTGCTTCTACCGGCGAATCCGTCCAGTCGCCTCCCCTCTCCCCCAGGCAGGTCGCCGAAATGCGCGCGGACATTCTGGTTGCGCGCAAGGAATTTGCCGCGGCCATCAACGCTTACGAAAAAATCCTGGCCACCGATCCCAAGGACGCCGCGCTGCTCAACAAGATCGGCATGGCCTGCCAGCAACTCGGAGACGAACGCAAGGCGGAGCGCTATTACAAGCAAGCCTGGAAATTTGACAGGCACTACGCCAGCGCGATGAATAACCTGGGAACGGTCGAGTACGGAAGAGGCCACTATAAGGACGCGATCAAAGACTACGATCGTGCGCTGACTGTGGGTACGGACCGCGCGACCATCTATAGCAATCTTGGTTACGCGTATTGCGGAAGAAAAGACTACTATCGCGCTACCGTCGCGTTCCAAAAGGCGTTGGCGCTCGATCCAGGGATTTTTGGCCAGCGCGGCAACTTTGGCTCGATTTTCCTGCAGCGTTCCGCGCCCGATCCGGCGACCGTGTATTACCTGATGGCCAAATCCTATGCGAGATTAGGCGACGCCAAGGACACGGCCCACTATCTAAAGCTTGCTCGCGATTCGGGTTACAAGAATCTGCACGCGGCCGAAAAGGACGCTTCGTTCAAGCGCGTAATCGATAGCCCTCAGGTGCAGGAAGTGCTGCGCGCGCCCGCGCCTTTTGACATCGGCAAGCAGCAGTCGGAGCGCGACTGATTCGCTGGTGTCTTTCTGGCAGTGGTGCGATTACAGCTCCGCAAACGCTCCCAACCTAAACAATTGATTTTGCTATACTATCGGTCCGTGAAGACTTCCCAGTCCCGGCGATTGTTCGGGCACCGTGTGTTTCTTGTTGCGGTGGTGCTCGCGGGATTGTCGGTCTTGGTTTTGTCGCCCGGTGCCGTGCGCGCGGATGGGCCAGCCACGCCTGGCTCCTCATCGCCCTCGCAAGTCGTTGAACTGCGCATCTCCAGCGAAATCGAGCCGATCCTCGCGGAGTACATCGCCAACGGCATCAAACAAGGCAACGACGAGCACGCCAGCCTGATTCTGATCACCATGGATACGCCCGGCGGCCTGGACGAATCCATGCGCCAGATCATTCAATCCATTTTGCAGTCGAAAGTGCCGGTGGTCACGTACGTCTATCCAACCGGAGGTCGCGCAGCGTCGGCCGGATTTTTCATTCTGTTATCGGCGGATGTGGATGCCATGTCTCCCGGGACGGAAACCGGTGCGGCGTCGCCAATCATGGAAATTGGCGGCCAAACGGTGCAGATCGATCCCACGCTGCGCAAGAAAATCGTCAACGACGCGGAAGCGTTCCTGCGCGCCTACGTTAGCAAGCGCGGCCGCAATGTCGATCTGGCCATGACGGCGGTGAGCGACGCGAAATCCTTCACGGACGCGGAAGCGCTGAAAGGAAATCTGGTAGACGTCGTTGCAACCTCGCCGGAAAACCTCTTCTCGCAACTGAACGGGCGCGTCATCACCAGGATGGACGGTTCGAAGGAAACGCTCTCGCTAACCAATCTGGTGATCGAGCCCGTTGGCATGTCGCCCCGCGAGCAGTTTCTCTCGCGCATCGTGCAGCCCGACGTTTTCTTCGTGCTGCTGATCATCGGCGTGCTGGGCCTGTATGCCGAATTCACGCACCCGGGAATGTTCGCGCCGGGAGTCGTTGGCGCCATCGCGCTCGTGCTGGCGCTTTTCGCCATGCACCTTTTGCCGGTCAACTTCACGGGGCTCTTATTGATTGCGGCTGCATTCGTGTTATTCATTCTGGAAGCGAAATTTCCCACGCACGGCGTTTTGGGAGTTGGAGGGGTGATTGCGTTGATCCTTGGAGCGCTGATGCTGATCCGCACGCCGCTCACGGGAATGGGCGTGAGCTTGGGCGTGGCCTTTGGCGTGGCCATTCCGTTCGCCGTAATCGTCATCGTCCTGATGCGGCTCGTATTGCGTTCGTTCCGGTGGAAGCCGGCTACAGGAAAAGAGGAGTTGGTGGGGACGGAAGCCGAAGTGGTGCAACCCATTGGCGCAGCCGGTGCGGCGGGAATGGTTCGCATCCACGGCGAACTGTGGCGCGCGGTGGTGTCCGATGGCCCGGTTCCGCTGGGCGCGCGGGTGCGAGTGAAGAAAATCGACGGGCTGACGCTGGAAGTGGAAGCGCTGGAGCCGTTGCAAGCGAAATAGTTTCAAGAGCACGGGGAGGGGAAGATGGATGCGGTGCCAATCGTAATAGGATTCTGCGTCATCGTTTTCCTGATCTGGTTTTTCAATTCCGTGTACGTCATCAAGGAATGGGAGCGCGGCG
>JASHWB010000423.1 GCA_030044295.1 Candidatus Acidiferrales bacterium | reverse complement strand
ATCACCGTAATTAAGACTCCGAATTATGCCAGTTGGAATCGCTCGATTCGCGGCGAGAAATGGTGCGGATTTCGCTTGCCCGTGCATTGCAACTACTTCACGCCGGAAACGCTTTCGAAAATGCTGCGTGCGTGCGGATTCGAGCCGCTTCCCCGCCCTGTTTGGGATCGCTTGCCGACCAGCGATTCTCTCTGGATGGCCGCGCGTAAACCGGCGTGACCGCCGGCTACCGAAAATGCGGCATCACTTCGTGGGCGAATAGCTCCAGCGACCGCACGCTCTCCTCGTGCGTCAGATTGCCATACGCAAACCGCGCGACAAAATAGTTCGCCCCAGACTGTTCGACCTGCTGCTCGATTTTCTCGCGAACGGTCGACGGCGTTCCCGTCACCAGCGCCTCTTCCCTGCTCCGGTTCACATTCCCAAGGCCAATCGGATTCGCGTCGAATTTCTTCCACAGGTATTCCAGACTAGCAAAGAATTTGTCGAAGCCGATGCGGCCGCGTTCCTCGGCCTTCGCGTCCGTTTCTGCCACGTAAATGTGCCTGGTGATTCCAGCGTGAGGCATTTTCTTCCCCCTGCCGCCGTGAATCTTCTGCCATTCCTCTTTGTAGCGGCTAATCGGAACGCGCGCGTCGGCCGCGCGTTGCAGAGAGACGATATTCGAATTTTCGCAAGCTGCTCGCGCCGCCGTCTCCGGGTTCGCCGTGCCGTACCAGAGCGGCGGATGGGGGCTTTGCAGAGGCTTCAGTTCCATCGGCACCTTCGAAAATTGGAAATGTTCGCCCTGGTAACTCACTTCGTCCTGGGTCAGTGCGGCCAGTAAAACTTCCACCGATTCCTTGTAGATCCCTGGCGTGTCCTTCGGATCGATGCCATAAAACCCAAGTTCGTAGGGAGAAACGCCGCGGCCTAATCCAATCTCGATCCTGCCGTTCGTCAGATGGTCCATCATGCAGATTTCCGCCGCCAGCCGCAGAGGGTTGTAGAGCGTGGTGATCAACACCAGCGGCGCAAAATGAATGCGTTGCGTGATCCTCGATGCAGCCGCCAGGAAAATCAGCGGCGAAGGCGCCAGCCCCAGGGGCGTAAAGTGATGCTCCGTCACATGGAACGTGGAAAAGCCGTACTTCTCGTAAAGCTCCACCAGCTTCAGACGGCTGTCGTATGTGGCGGCGATCGGCGTGTTGTCCTGCCGGTCCACGTGGTCCACCGCGCCAAATTCGAGTTTCATCTCTCCGGCTCCTTACGCCCTGCCGCGCGTCGCGCTGCCAGAATCCCGGCAGTCAAAGCAGGCGTCCACCCAATTACGTCGGAGTGCGCTGAGAATTTACCTTTGGATGCCGGGATTGGCAATCGCGATCGAGTTAACGGCGCTTTTTCTGGCGGGACGAACGCCGCTCTGCATGTCGTCCATGTTGGCCCGCAACCGTTCGCGGGGACTTCTTTTGCGGCTTTTTATCGGCGGTGCTCGGCCGGAAAATCCCGTCGGCTTGCTGTGCGGAAATCTCCCGGAATTGGCCCGGAGCCACCGGTCCCAGTTCCAGTCCACCGATCCCAATTCGCTTCATCTTTTCGACTGGATGGCCGGTCTGGAACAGACGATCGCGCAACGCGTCCCGGCGCGCCTCGGAAAGTTCCACCTCATACCAGGGTGATTCGCTGCGACGCAGGCGCTCGATGCGCGCGCCGGTGGAACGCGAAAGGTTCTCGACTTCCGCGATCAGAAGCGGATTCTTGAGTTTGATCTCGTACCGCTGCCGGAGCTCGTGCGCCCGCAAGACGCGGTTCGCCAAGTCGCCGTCGTTCGTCAGCAGCAGCAGGCCGGACGTGTGGTACTCCAGCCGCCCTACCGGAAAAACGCGCGCGGACACTCCGTGCAAGAAATCTCGCACCGAGCGCCGCCCTTCCGGATCGCTGAGCGTCGAGACGACTTCGGCGGGCTTATGGAACAGCAGGTACACGCGATCCTGCTTGGGGCGTAGCAGTTTGCCTGCGACCTTGATGTGATCCCGCGAAGCGTCGGCTTTGGTGCCTAGCTCCGTGACCACACGCCCGTTCACGGTCACCATCCCGGACGCAATCATCTGCTCCGCATGCCGCCGCGAAGCGACTCCTGCGCGCGCGATGATTTTTTGCAGACGTTCTTCCATGGTTTTCCGCTGAACGAATCGGGCGGCGACTTTAGCTTATCGGATTTGCCGGGAATCGCGAAGGTCTATGGCGCCTGGCAATGACACATTTTCCACAAACGCTCGAAAAACTCCTGTGCGCTCGCGTCAACCGGAAGATTGCCGGAATAAAACGGAACAGCCCCGCCCAAATCCACCAGGGCGACCAGCCCGGACGGACTGCGAAAGTTGAAGATAAAACTCGGCGGAGCGCCGTTCGGATCGTCAGGCGTTAGTTTCCCCTGGGAACATTGGAATTTGGATCCGTACAAGCTATGAAAGAAAGCTGGCACGGAGAGCTCAGTTCCGAGGTCGCCCTGATATATCAGCTTGTCGCCGCCCCAATCCAGACTTCCACTTTTCCCCGAGGGCACCCGGAACTTCACATTCGTTGGAAGCGCCGGATTCTCAGCGGACGGCGTGGCGGCCGGAGCAGATGGTGCACTGGGCGCAGCGGGCGCGGGTGCGGTTCTCGACGGAAGGCTGCCGAACTCGGTTGGATGCGCCAGCACGTCCACCGAACCTGTCTCGCCGCTCGGCAAATCAATTACGGCGAATCGCAGCCGTCGGTCCTCGGGTTTGGCGGCGTAATCGAAAATGTTGCGAATTCCGTTCGTTTGCCACGATTGAAAAGTTGCGCTGGAGACCGAAGTCGAAAGGTCCCTCGGATAAAAAGCGAATTGATCGCCTTTCGGGTCGAATTCGCAGATCGCCATTTGCGCGTCGAAGCGCAGCGATTGGCCGTCCGGCTCGAACGTCAGCGCGTTGGGCGCAATTGTCAGCAGGTAAGGGATTTCCGCGGACGCGCCGGTACCCTTGGGAGGCAACGCCGTAACACTCATCCCGATAGTCGTGGACGGAAGCGGATCGCGGCAAACGTCTTTGAGCAACTCCGTGGGTTTTTCGTGCTTCATCAGGACAGCCGAATCCGTGGCGATAAAACCCCGGCGGTAATCGAGCTGCAGTCCGTGAACGCTCGTCTTGATCGAAATCTTATGAAACTGATTGTCCCATTTGATCCCGGTCGGATAATACGAGAGCTCGTAGTACGAAGAATCCTCATTCAGCGCGCGGAGCACGCACCCGGACAAATCGTTCGTGTTGATGCACGTTCGGCCGCCCGTTTCGTCGGCCATCTGTTCCATGGTGGCCTGGGAATTCAGGCGAAGCTGATCCTCCTGGCTGATGGCCCCTGCGATGTTCCCGCG
>JASHWB010000422.1 GCA_030044295.1 Candidatus Acidiferrales bacterium | reverse complement strand
AGGAAGGCGCAGGCGGGCGCGCCAGCGACCTCGACCTGCTCTTTACCGGCGAGAAAACGATGGCCGGCGTGCCCATCAAGTCGAGCATTAATGCGAACCAGACGCGCGTGGACTTCCTCGATCTATCGCACTGGGGACGCGCCGTCATGCAGGATATCGACTTCTACGATGTGGGCGGGCAAACGGTGTTCCCGATTTACGGGGCCAGCGGCGGACTCGCTGCAGCGTATATCTTCTACTTCGTTACCGGATTCCAGGTGTGGAATGAGTCGCCTCGCAGTGGGGCGTACATCGACAACCTGGCCATTCCGACGGGCTACTAGTTCAAAAGGGCTAGCCCCGACGGCGCCGCGCCCTTTGCACAGATTGTAAAGTGCGCGGCGCTGCCAATTGACGGCTACGGCGTGCGGCGATAACATCGGCAGCTAGGAAGCTTCGGTTCGGCATTAACGCGGAGGCTGCCATGAAAACGTCCATCGCACTTGTAGCTGTGCTTTTCGCGGCGAGTTTCGGCGCTTCGGCGATTCGCGCGCAAGACGGCATGCAGTCGATGCAGCCGGCGCAATCGAACGATGGCCCGGTCGATCCGGCGATGATGATGGCTGCTAACGCTCCGGTGCCGGTCGTTAAGCCGGCCGATGTGTTGAAGCTGATCCAGACAA
Source organism: Candidatus Acidiferrales bacterium (assembly GCA_030044295.1). Classification (GTDB taxonomy): domain Bacteria; phylum Acidobacteriota; class Terriglobia; order Acidiferrales; family UBA7541; genus Palsa-295. The sequence goes on along the minus strand of JASHWB010000422.1, from coordinate 7,400 downwards.
AGGATCCAAGCGTCGTTTTGGTTGATACGCAGCCTACCAGCGGCTATGCCGCTTCGCATATCCCTGGCGCAGTCAACTATCCGTGGGTAATGCGCATTTCGAAGTTTCCCATCGATCTGCCGCGCGATAAGACGCTGATCTTCTATGGCGATTGCCCGCACGACACCAGCGATATCGTTGCGCAGCTTGCCGAATACGGGTATTTCAACGTGAAGATCATGGACGGCGGAATTTTCGAGTGGGTGAAGGACAAGTACCCGACCGCGCGCGAAAGCGCTCCGGCGCAACCGGATTTGTCACAGGAATCCAATAAGACCAGCCAGCGCGGAAACTGACGATCCGATGAGGATCGTCATCCTGAGGCGGGCGCAGTCGGCCTGCAGAAGGATCTCTCCAATCGCTTCCATCTACCGCCATTCAATATATTGGTGTGTCCTTTAGAGCCGAAGCTTGATTCGCATACTCCGAGAAACGCATCGCACACCTGCGTCCGTTCAAGAGCGCGTGGGGTGCGCCGGTGGCTTCAATCGCTTCGGCGAGCCGAACTTCCGAGTCGTCTGGGGAGGCTCGCGGTTGACGTGGATCGGTGGCCGCTGGACCGATCGCGACGAACACGGCAACGTGATCCGCGAAGCGATTGAGCTGCGGCGCGAGCCGAAATACATCCCCCACGACCGCTGGCATATCGAGCGTTGGATGCCGCCGGAGGCCTACGGTTCGCCCGAGATGTGGCGCGCGCAAACCACTGAGATTGAGGACGGCATCGCGATTCCGGCGCTTGGTCCTTACCCTTCGCGCGGGGATTACGAGCACTGCTTCACGCTCGCTGGCACGCTCGGCGAATTCATTCCGCTTTCACCGGCGGCCTGTGCGTGGATCATCCGCGCCGTTGAATGGTCCCGGCATCAGCGGAGCAGTTCGCGCCGCCAGGCGATTTTTGCGCGAGAGAAGCAGCGCGAACTCGCCTTCGATCGCGCCGCGGACGCGTTGCTCGATGACGCGCTTCCGGCTTTTCACACCCGACCGTTCGTTTCGGCAGCGGACATCTCGTCCGTGAGTTTGTAAATCCGAGAAGCGGAGCGACGAAACGTTCCTCGCCATCGAAGTGCGTCCGAAGAGAGATTTCTCGCTTGCCGACGACACTGGCTGGCAGGGGCGTATTAGGACGCAAAGTCTAGTGGCCAAGCTCACCCCTATCCGAAAGGACACCCGCAAAAATGGAATTGCCCAGGACCGTAGAGCCGTCGAATGCCACATGTGGCCCGGGAAACCGACGGGATATCGTGGCCGATAGCGCCGCAAAGGCCGACACGGCGGCGACAGTCAGCATCGCGTCTGTCTCCGACCAGGATTGGTACGTTTCTAGGACGCACGGTGTGTACCACATCCCGGCGTGCGCAAAGGGTCAGGAATACGCGCTGCTGCTGATCACGTCGCGAGGTGATGCAATCGATCTGGGCGATAACCGGCGATTTCCGTTCGTAATTTCGGCTCGCGAAATCGCGCAGGACCTGCTGCAAGACCTGCACGACCACGGCGTTTTCGTGTGCGCTGGCGCGCGTCCCACTGGCGACGAACTGGCTGCGGCCATCGCGCGGCGCGACGCGTACTATCAGCGGCTAATCGCGGAAGGGGATACGCTCTGGGCGCGCGGCCACTCGTTTCGTGAGATCTCGGACATGCATCGCCGCGCAGCGATTGCATTGGGTGTGGAGCGGGAATGGGCCTACGTTCCGATGCGGACGACCGAATGCCCGGCGTGCGGCGAGAAAATCAAAAGCGGCGTGGCGGTCTGCAAGCATTGCCACGCCATTCTGGATCCAGAGAAGGCTGCAAAGCACGGGCTGCATCATCCTTCCGGGCCGGTAATACCACCCCAAAAGGCTGACGTTGCGCTGCCCGGCGAGCGGGATTTGCTTAGCGTGCAAAGCACGTAAGCGCTGCGCTATCAGCCGCTGAATCTCTCGGGCTATATTCCAACGCGCGGTGTACAGATTCTCGAAGGTGCGGCGCGCGGCCGCGCGCGCCGGGAAAACGTACGCCGACCAACGACTTTCATAGAAGGGAACTGCACTGATGAGAATCGCGATTTGCAGCAAAACCGCGCGTGTCGACAGGGACGGTCGCGGGCACAACTGGATTCGCGCGAAGATGTTTGCTTGGGCGTGTCGCTTGACTCCCCGAAGAACGAGGCTGCTGACGGCCGGCGCGGCAGCACTGTGCGGGATCACCTTCGCAGCCTTCGCCCCGGGCGCTGTGGCGCAGGGGTCACGTAGAGACGACATCGTTTTCGGTCCGTCCGGCCACCCGGTGGCAAACGCGACGATTCAGGTCTGTCAGGCAGGCGCTACGGGGACGCCGTGCGCTCCGCTGGCAACGATTTATACGGACGCGACGCTCACAGTCGCGGCGCCCAACCCGTTTCAAGCGGACGGTCTGGGCAATTATCACTTTTATGCGCCAGCAGGGCGATACGTGGTGCAGATTTCCGGTCCAGAGATCACGGGAACGATCACGAATCCTGACGTGATTTTGCCCGCAGACGTGTCGTCGTCCGGCGCGGGCAACGACATCTCCGCATTCAGCTTGACGCTCGGCGGCAACCTCAGCGTCGCGGGCAATGCCAACGTGAGCGGCACGCTGACGGCGGCAGCTTTCAATCCCGGCGCGTTCAATCCATCCTCACTCAACGTCACGGGAAACGAAACGGTGCAAGGGCCGCGGCCGCGTATCGATGTGACAGCGTATGGCGCGAAGGGCGACGGCGTGACCGACGACACCGCTGCGATTCAGGCCGCGATCACCGCCGCATGCGCGTCGACCCATCCGACCGTGTTTTTTCCGCCCGGCTCGTATCTGGTGTCTCAGACGCAGAGCCCATCCACGTCACCGATTTTCACGACGTGCTCGCTGCTTCATCTCGAAGGGTCGAGCTCGAGCAGCGGAGCGCAATTCATGTCGGCGCCACAAACTTTGATTCTGGTGAAGGCCGGTGCGAGCCCGAGCGCCGCGCCCGTTTTTTCGTTCGCTTATCCGCAAAATGGCGACACCCTACAAAACCTGGTGATTGCCGGATACAACCAAGCGGTATTCGTTTCGGGAAGCCAGACGCGTTTTGAAAATACGTGCCTCGTGGCTGGCACGGCCACCGGAATGGCGGATAACACTGCCCTCGAGATGGCGAACACTCTCTGGGTTTGGTTCGACGGCGGGTGCCTGCAAACCGCGAACGGGACCTTGCCGGACGCGATGATCGTCAGCACTACGACCGCCGGGGCGACGGGGCTTATTTATTTTCAGAACAGTACGTGGAATGGCGGGGGCGTGCAATATGTGGAGCAAGCGAATACGAATAGCCAAGTCGCTGGAAACTTCGTTTTTCGCAATGTAACGCTGGAAAACTGCGGAAGCGATTTTTTCAATCTATCTGCTGCGTCCGGAGTCGCGACCGACGTATCCGCGGTTACACTCGATCACGTGGGCATGGCCGATTGCGGCGACGATGGAGCGCTGGTCAACTTCACCATTCCGAATGCGGAGCTCAGCGGCGTGTCGATTATCCATTCCTCTTCGGCCGGCGGCCCGGCTATCAAGATGACGGCGGGGACGCTTACCGATGCGATTGTGGAAGGCTGCGATTTCGCGTGCACCGATGCGGTGGTGAATGGGTCAGACCAGCCCGTGGGCGGCAGCATCGTTGAAAATCACAACGGCTACGACTTCGTGGTGAACACCAGCGACAATAACGACCGGCTCCGCTCCGATTCGATCTTTAGCGATTCGGATGGGCCGGGCGCACGCTTTACGCAAGCGGGAAATCAGTTTGCGAATCTGGCGATCGATCCCGCAGCCGGAGTCCTCTTCAACGATGGCGCGAGTTATGGCTACAACGCGCAGGCTGTGGAGACCACGACCGGCGACCTGGATTTGGGCTTCGCCAAAACACTGCCGCCAACGAATGTGGCGGGCACGCCAACCACAGGTGGGTCGCTCGCACCGGGTACCTATTACTATTGGGTGCGAACCGCGTCCGCTTGCACTAGCGCTACGAGCTACGCTTCCGCGCCTTCGCTCGTCTCGGCGGCTGTGGTTGTCGCTAGCCCCAACGACGCGGTCACGATCACGTGGAACGCGCCGACGGGTGGCGCAGCGGCGAATCCCGGATATTGCGTTCTACGCGGAACCGGCCCGGGCTGGCCAGGTGGCGGAGCTTATTACGACAATACGTCGATTCCCGCTGGCACCACCACCTTCACGGATACGGGCAGCAATATGGCTTGCTGCGGCTATGGACAACCGGCGACCGCGAGCATGACGCCGGTGGACCGCTTTACTCCCACGGCGCTGGGAATCGACACCACCACACCGCAATACAACCTGGATGTGAACGGCAGCGCCGCGGTGAACTCGCTGAACGGCGTGCAAAAGGCGGAGCGGTTCTCCGGGGCGGATGCCGCGGCGAAAATCAACGCGTGCTTGACGGCGGCTTCGACGTCATCCGGAGTATGCGATGCGCGCGGCCTGACGGGTACGCTTACCGCGACATCTCACATAGCCGTTCCGGCGGGCACTGCGCTTTTATGGGGTTCGGCGCAGCTTACGGTAAACGATTCGACCACGCATGACGCGATCGAGTTCCTGGGTGACGGCGCTGCCGTGGTCGGATATCAGGAAGCGGGCTTGGGCACTGTGCCGCGTCCGGACGCTTCCGGGTACATCGCGTGTGGCTTGGCCGGCTGCACGGTGGCCGACAATCCGAATGCAGCCACACGCAACGTAGATTGGATTCACATCCAAGGCATGTACTTGCAAGCGGACGGCGCGAACTCGACGGTCGTCAACCTGACCAGCGTCGGCCATGCCGATCTCGAAAACAACCGCTTTGTCCTGGGAACGGGCGGCAGTTCGTACGGAATTTACGGTAACACGTCTACGGGAGAGCAAGACTCCACGAACAGCCTGATCAAGCACAACGAATTCGATCCGCAGAGCCAGAACGACACGTGCCTGTATCTTGCCGGCGTTTTCAACTCAATCGTAATCGAACAGAACTCCTGCTATCTGCCGGCGGAAAACACGGGAACGATTGGGTTCGCGCTGGCAAAAGACACCAGCGGAAACTATCCAAACAACGACGAATTCTACGGAAATGATTGCGAGGCGGCGTCGGCGTCGTTCGGCCAGATCTGCTTCAACATGATCAACGCGCAGAGCACCGTGATTGGCCCGAACAACCGGTGCGAAAACGTTTACAACTGTTTCCAGTTTCCATCCGACGGCAGCGCTGTCGGCATCCACCTACTTGATCCGTACATTTCGATTTCATCGAACACGTCTGTAAAACCGAACGAGCCAGCGTCCGCGATGGTCGCCATCGACAACAACGGGCACAACTGGCTTCCGTCGATGCACTTTGGCATGAACGACTTGTCCGGTCCCAATCTGCTTGGTAACGCCGGATTCGAAGGGTGGCAGAGCTCGGCGTCGCTTGATTACTGGGGAGGCGTGAGCGCAACGAACATCAACCAGGCGGGAACCGGAATTTACGCGCGCCAATCGAGCGCCAGCGCACCGGCCGATTCCACCACGCAAGGAAGTTACAACGTTGCCATCGGAGATAACGCGACAGCAGGCCTGGGAATCAACTCCGCCTGCATTCAGGTGGACGCGACCTTGAATTACACGCTCGCCTTTAGGATCGCCTCGGCGAACACGGCAGTTAATTTTCGTCCGGGCTTCCGCTTTTACTCCGACCCAAATTGCACGGAAGCTGACCGGATCACCTCCGTTGCCACAAACGCGCGCGTGCTGACGCCCGCGAACTACGCTGGCGTTTCAACTCTTGCAGGGACCGGGGCCAACTGGCAGAGCACAAACGCCTCTTTGACCTACAACAACGGGATAACCTGCAACTGCAATGTCACCGGCGCGGATTGGCAGGTAGCGTCGGCGAACACGTGGACCCCGACGCGCAATTTCGCCATCACATTTCACGTTCCCAATTCATACGGAAGCTCATCTACCATGGCGCATTCGATGCGCGTCTTTATCCTGGAAAACACGGCGGCGAATCCGAACGTCATCTATGTCGACGACGCCGTATTGAGCCAGGGGCCGGTTAGCACGAATGTGCCGCTGGCGGCTTACGTGCCGGATAGCGGAAATCCGACCGTGTACGGCAATTTGACGGTAGAGGGCGGGCTGACCGTCGGCCCCAGCGCGCTGCCGGCCACGCTTACGAGCGGCACTCCGGCGGCGAACGATTGCGCGAATTTTACAGGAACAAACGTGCAGGATTCAGGAGCGCCCTGCTCGTCGTTGCTCTCGCGTTATTCGCTTGGCAGCGTGGTTGGCGGGGAATCGCCCAGCGCGGCAAACGCGATCAATACGTCGGTGGTTTACCTGCCGAATATTCAGTTTTCGAAGATCACAGTGGACGTTTCCACCGCGGACGCGAGTACAAGCGACTACTACAGCTGGGCCATCACGGATCTCTCCGGCAACGTGAAGTGTTCCATAGCGGCCGTCAATTTGACGGCCGGTGGCGCGAGCGACCAGGCTTGTTCGCAGGGAACGGTGACCCTCTCGAATGGCGCGTACATATTCGCGTTCACTGGAAATGCGAGCACCGCGAAAATCGCCTATAGCGGCACCGCACCTCTGGCGCTATCCAGCGCTACATCGAGCTCGACCAGCTCCAGCGGCACGATGACGTTTCCCATTTCAATCCCCGCCGCGGGCGCTACTTTCAGTGGCTACGGCCTGCCGGCCATCGTGCTGCACTAACGAAAGCAACCCGGCCTCAGTTGAAGCCATCGCCGAAATGGCAGTCCAATTCAGCGCGATTGACAGTTTTCCCCGGAGGTTGTCATGCCCGTCGTACCCACCACTGCATATTCGCAGGCGGAAGACGCCCTGAATTTGGCGCGCTCGCTCGTCAACGATACAGCGGGCGTGGTGTTCACGGATACGCTTCTGATGCCGCTGCTCAACTCCGCGTATCGCGGCTTGCAGCGCGAGCTGGCCGAGGCGGGCGTCAGCGTGCTCGTCGAGCAGCAGGATCTTGATCTGGAGCTCGATCCCACCACGGGCGTGACGCAGATGGAAATCAGCGATACGTCCAGCCCGCAGCTTCCGACGGATTGCATGTGCCCGCACATGCTGTGGGAGCGCGCCACGGCAAATACGACGGACGTGTTCGTACCCATGGAAAAATTCACCAGCGGCGGCAGCATGCTCAACCTGCAGCCAAGCACGTACTTGCGTCTGTGGGAATGGCGTGAAGACCAGGTGAACTTAATCGGCGCGACGCAAGCAATTACCGTCCGGATCCGCTATGAGAAGGCGTTGCCGGAGCTGACGCTGGGTACCGACCCGGTGCAGATTCGCGCCGCCACCGA
>JASHWB010000421.1 GCA_030044295.1 Candidatus Acidiferrales bacterium | reverse complement strand
GCTCGTGACCATCCGAGAACTAGGGGCTGCACTCGAACTGTCGCTTCGATTGTCCTCAGCGTTTATAATCCGCGCGGTCGTCGAGTCAGTCCCGAACCGACTGCAGTTCACGAGGATGAGGCAACAGATGCCGCAAAGAGTCCGGGCGGAGAATGTGGGCAGCTTGTTGCGGCCTGCGGAGCTGCTGAAAGCACGCGACGCGCACGCACAGAGCAAACTCTCGACCGAAGAGCTGCGCACCATCGAAGATCGTGCCATCCTTCAGGCGTTCGAGAGCCAGCGCCGCTGCGGCATCGATATTTTCACCGACGGCGAGTTGCGCCGCGGATCGTGGCTCACGGATATGGCCGAAGCTGTCGAAGGCTTCGTCGCGGACAAAGTGGTGATGAATTGGAAAGGTCCTGGCGGCGGAGCCGAGGGCAGCACGGCACAAGTGGTTGGCGGGAGATTGCGAAAAGTCCGCAAGCTCACCGCGCATGAAATTCCCCTGCTGAAAGAATCCTCGCCCGGCCCCTTCAAAATCACGCTGCCCGCGCCATCGAATTTCATGGTGGCGAGCTACAAGCCCGGCGTCACGGGCCGCTTTTATCCCACCCACACGGATTTGCTGCATGAGATCGTCGAAATCGTTCGCGACGAAGTGCAATGGCTGGTCGTGCAGGGCGTCACATACATTCAACTCGATGCGCCCTACTACTCGCATTACCTCGACCCGGCGCAGCGCGAACGCATGCGCGCCGCGGGCGTCGATCCGGATGAGGAGTTCAGCGCCGCCATCGCGGGAGACAATGCCGCTCTAGAAGATATTTCGCGCGACAAAGTGACGCTTGCAGTACACGTCTGCCGCGGCAACAGCCGCAGCCGCTGGTACACAGAAGGTGGCTACGACGCGATCGCCGAAAAGCTCTTCGGCGAACTTGATGTCGATAACTTTCTACTGGAATACGATAGCGATCGCGCTGGTGGGTTCGAGCCGCTGCGTTTCGCGCCGCACGGTAAGGCGATCGTGCTTGGCTTGGTCACCACGAAACAGCCGGGGCTCGAATCGCAGGATGCCCTTCGCCGCCGCATTGACGCCGCCGCGAGGTTCGTCCCCCTGGAAAATCTGGCGCTCAGCACCCAATGCGGATTCGCGTCCGTTGCCGCGGGAAATCTCTTGTCGATAGACGAACAGTGGCGCAAACTCGCGCTCGTTGCCGAAACGGCGCGGAAGGTATGGGGTTGATCCCTGTCAATCGCCTGCCGAGATTTCGGGTGCTGTTTAGTCTGACCGGCGAAGCGTGCTCTGGGGCGCGGTTGGTGCCGATTTTGTGCCAGGCATTAGGAGGCTGTGATGAAGAACGATTTCAACGCAATCACACGCAGTCAGTCCCTCCTTGCGTCGCTGCTTTTGGCCGTGACCTGCGTTGCGCTTAGTTGCCGCGCCGCCGACCATCATCCGCCGGTACCGCCCCAATCAGTTCGCCTTTACGTCTTCGACTGTGGCGTCATCAAAGGGCTCGATCCTGCCTATTTCCACCTCACGAAAGATCAGGTGCAAACGACCGAGCTAGCCGTGCCCTGCTATTTGATCGTCGATCCTAAGGGTACGCTGATGTGGGACGTTGGCGTGATACCGGACACCGCATTCAAAGATGACGGCAAGCCGGTGACGCAGGGCATCTCGACGGCCACCCGTACGCTGAAATCGCAGCTCGCGCAGATTGGCTACGACCCCCGGGACATTACCTACCTGGCCATGTCGCACTACCATTCCGACCATACAGCCAACGCGAACGAGTTTGCAGCCTCCACGTGGCTAGTGCGCAAAGTGGAGTGGAATGTGATGTTTGCACCCAAGCCGACGGGGATCATTAATCCCTCAACCTATTCCAAGCTGAAAAACAGCAAGACGATTTTCCTCGCGAAGGACGAATACGACGTTTTCGGCGACGGCAAAGTGATCATCAAATCCGCTCCGGGCCACACCCCGGGCCATCAGGTCCTCATCGTTAAGTTAGCCCACACCGGAACGGTGATTCTGGCGGGGGATCTGTATCATTTTCAGCAGGAGCGTTTCACCGATAAGGTACCCACATTCGACTACAACAAACAGGAATCGCTTGCCAGCCGCGCCATGATCGAGGCGTATATTAAAAAGACCGGTGCGCAGCTTTGGATCGAGCACGATTACATTGCAAACTCGAAACTTAAGAAATCTCCCCGGTATTACGATTAGGCCGTCGACTCGTGACTGGTGGACTATGGTGCGGAAATTGGGACGAAAAACGGCGAATAGACGGCAAAGAAAAAGCGCAGCAACGTCGCCGTCATGGACGACGACAAAACGCACACTGAGAGGTCATAAACGGTCGCTAAACAGCCAGATTTGCGCTTAGATCCGTTTAACTAGCGAGTTTTGCCGCAGCGCATCGCGCGGAGCGCTGCGCAGAAGCCTCAGAGAACATCTTTCGCGCGGTCTCGACGAAGGCCAGCACGGTGGCGGAGCGCTCGTTTTTGCGCCAGGCGATATAGACCTCGATCTTGGCCTCAGGATCGTCGATGGGCACGGCTGCGGCGACGTTGCCGTTGTCCATGCGGGTGCTGATCTCGTCGCCGACGATAAAAATCCCCTTGTTCGCCGCGAGCAGCACTTTATGCACTTCGCCGTGCGAGCCGGGATCGGCCGCCAGCGGACTGATTCTTGGGGTGACGCCCGCCTTGGCAAACAACGAAAGCGTCAGATCCTGCAGGCCGCTACCGACATTCCGATCGGGCAGAAATAGCGTTTCTTCCGCGAGATCCTTGATGCGCACCAACTTTCGCTTGGCGAGGGGATTGGTTTTACCCAACAGCGCGACGAGTTGCTCCTCGTACAGGACTTCGGAGGCGAGAACGGGATCGACGGGCGGCCGCAGGAACCCAGCATCGATTTGCCCCTCGCGCAACGCCACGTTCTGCATCGTCGAGAAGATTCCTCGGCACTGTACGTCGACAGTGGGATGCCGATGCGCGTGCTCCATCACGACGCTGCCCACGGTGTCTCCCAAGTGCAGTCCTACTCCTACGCGCACGGCGCCGACCTCGCCTGCTTTGGCGAGGCGCAGTTGCTCGGAGACATTTTCAGTGTGATTCAGAAGGGATTTCGCTTCCTGCAAGAAGACGCGGCCCGCATCAGTGAGTGTTACGCGCCGGCGGTCGCGCAACAGCAGCCGGACGCCGAACTCATCTTCCAGTTGGCGAATTTGCCTGCTGAGCGGCGAAATCGAGACGTGGAGTTCCTTGGCGGCCTTTGAATAGCTGAGTCGTTCTGCAACCGCAATAAAATAACGGAGTTGACGCAGTTCCATATACGTGCCCCAGTTTCACCCTTGATGCCGTCGACCGCAGACGGAAAGCCTGCCACGAACGGCTTGTCATATTTCGTAACAGAATCGCTCAAAATAAGCAATGGACATATTCCGGGAAATCCTATTTAGTGTCGGCTGTCAGAGGTGTGGTGTGAGGTTGGTATTTGGGTGGGTGACAGGCTTTTGGGCTCGGGGCTCCGCTTTCGTTCGGAACATCAGGGCTTCCTGAACGCCACCTGCGTAATTTTCACTGTCTTCTAGATTTCTTGAGAGCGTTTTTCCGCCCGTCGAGGCGGTCGCTACTGGTTTGAGTGAATGGGGGGAACCTAGATGAAGTCAGTTCGTGTGCTTTTAACAGTGCTTCTCGCCGTGGGGCTTTTTGCAATTGGCGCGCCGCAGCTGATGGCGCAGACGCCGAGCACGGGCGCCCTTACTGGGACGGTCACGGATCCTTCTGGTGGAGTTATCGCGGGCGCGACCGTGACGCTGACGAATACGGGTACAGGACAGGCTCGTACTACTACGAGCGACGCGAGCGGCTCCTACGTATTTGGTTTGCTGGAGCCCGGCAATTATTCGGTTTCTTTCTCGGCCTCCGGTTTTAATTCTGCGACGGTACCGTCCGTGACTGTAAACG
>JASHWB010000038.1 GCA_030044295.1 Candidatus Acidiferrales bacterium | reverse complement strand
CCAAGGGTGCGAAGACTTCGAAGCTGGCTCCGCAGGATTTTAGCACGCAGCGGCGGTGTGACACAGGCGCTCGGAGCACGGCCGGACCTAGAAGGCCTAGCCTGAACTAGAGAGACAGGACGCGATGATCGCGCGCGCCAGGGACTGCGGCTCCTGGTGCAACGGAGCAAAGCTCCAGAAGCCGGTCCAAAAGCTCGGGGCCGTGCGCCGCCAGGAACGGCAAGAAGCACAGGCTGCGTTCCTGCAAGCCGCCTTCAGGATAAAGCGCATCCAGCACAATCTGCTGGTGGCGTTCCAGGACGCCGGTGCGGAAATTCTCGGCGCGGCCGACTTTTCCACGGAGCTGATTGAATTGGTGGAGTATTTTTTCTCGCGTGTTTTCAAGCGCGCCGACGAGCGTGGAATCGAGATTTTCGAGCGGAGACTTGAGCCGGCCCAGGGTATCGCGCAGAGATTTTTCGGCGTCGTCGAAACTGCCGGCAAGACCACCGGGCAGGGATTTCTGCTCCATCTTCGCGCGCACATTCTGCGGGCCGGCCAGAACGTCTTCAAACGAAAGGCCGTACGTTCCCAGAAAGCGCGCGATGGGCGGCTCGATGAGGGTGAAACTGGCGCGGGGCAAAACGGCAGGCATGCGTCCGACAATGCGCTGATATAGAACCTGCGATTGCGCGAGATATGCGACTTCCGCGGGACCGCCGATGTAGGCGGCGGTGGGAAGCAGCGAGTCCTGCACGATAGGGCGCAACAACGCGTTGGCGCTGAACGCCTCGGGAGCCTTCTCGATGGCGGAGGCAAGCTGCATGGAAGAAAACTGCGCGTCGCCGACGGCATAGCCGCCGTTGCGTGCGCGCACAGGTTCGCGGCGGCCATCTACGCTACAAAACAGAAGCGTGGTTTCGTGCGTGACTTTTACTTGCGCGTGGAAGCCCGCGCCTTCGAGATCCTGCGCACGCGCGAGAAGCGCGTCGCGGAGCGCGGCGGACTCACTGAGCGCACGGGAAAAGACGGGAGTTGCCAGGCGATGCAGGCGCGCATCGAGAGGATCGAGAAAAATCAGCCCCCGGCCAGCGAGAAGGCGCGACATGAGCCTGGCGAATGCGGAGCCATACGTTTCGCCCGCTCCATAAGATTCGCGCAGCGCGGCGGAAACGGTTTCCGCGCAGACGCCATCGAGCGCCATGGAAGCTTCGGCGACTAGCGCCCCGATGGCATCGCCCAGCGGAATTGCGCCGACGCTGCGGCCCGTATATTCGTCATTCGAGGGAAGCTCACAGCGCGAGAGCCCGTGGCGAGTGCTCCAAAAGGTGTGGTTGACTTCCGCGAGGTCGTGATCTTCGGTAGCGATCCAAAAAACGGGAATGGCGTCGATTCCGGCGCGGCTGGTTTCGGCGGCGCAGCGTATGGCGGACAACGCTTTGTAAAAGCTGAACGCCGGCCCGGAAAACAGGCCGGCTTGCTGGCCGGTGACGATCGCGACAGCGCCAGCGGCCAGACGATCGAGGTTCTTGTTGACAGCAGGATCGATCCGATCGGCGGCTCCGAAGCGGCGATTTTGCTCGCGCAGTACTTCGACGGCGGCGAGGCGCGTTTCGGGCTTGAGTTGGACCTCGCGGGCCGCGGCAGCGATTCCGGATACATCAGGGGGATGCGCGTAAAATTTCGAAACGCCGGAAAAAGCGTCGAGGAAAGCGGAGAAGAGTTCAGTGGTGTGCGGAATCTCGCGGAACGGAACCGCCTGCAATTCCATGGAGGCGCTCATAATACACGGCGGCCGCAGGTACGACAAGCAGCGCAACCGCAGATCCGGATCAGGGCAGATGGCATAGATGTGATTGGATGAGTGCTCGGCATGGAGGATTCATAACGTGAGCTCGGCGTTTGAACGATTCGAGATGAGTCAGGAATGCTCGGCGCGAGCCGACGCGGCGGATTTGCGGCGATGTAAATCCTGAAGGGCCGCGACCTCCGTCGCGTGCCCGGCCATGGCGCGAATGCCACGCGCGGCGGCGCTGGCCGCGGATAGCGTGGTAATACAGGGCACGTTGTAACGCACGGCTGCACGGCGAATCGATTTTTCGTCGTAGAAGGATTCGCGTCCGAGAGGCGTATTGATGACCAGATGCACCTTTCCCGTTTTGATCAGGTCGACGATATTCGGGCGGCCCTCATTCACTTTGTAAACTTCCTCAATTTCGATGCCGGCGCGCGAGAGAGCCAATGCCGTGCCGCGCGTTGCGATGATCTTCAGCCCCGCTGCGACCAGATCTTTCGCCACGCCGGCGACGGAGCGCTTGTCGTGATCGTTTACGCTCATAAAAACCGTGCCCGAGAGCGGCAAACGCTGGCCGGCGGCAAGTTGAGCCTTGGCAAAGGCACCGGCAAAGGTGGACGAAATGCCCATCACTTCGCCCGTGGAGCGCATTTCCGGACCCAGAATGATATCGACGCCGCGGAATTTGTTAAACGGAAACACCGGCGATTTGACGGCGTAGAAATCGCGCAGCGCGAGTTCTTGAATACCGTTGTGATTGACCAGCGGCAGGTGCATCTCCGCCAGCTTGCGCCCGGTCATCAGTCGCGCTCCGACTTTCGCGAGCGGCACGCCGGTGGCTTTGCTGACGTACGGAATGGTGCGCGAGGCACGGGGATTCACTTCCAGGACGTACACGGTGTCGTGCTGGATGGCGTACTGCACGTTCATCAGGCCAACGACGTGCAGAGCTTTCGCCAGCCTCGTAGTGTAATCGCGAATCGTCTCGAGCACCGCGGGCTTCAGGGTGACGGACGGAAGGACGCAGGACGAATCGCCGGAGTGAATGCCGGCCTCCTCGATGTGCTCCATAATTCCGGCGATCACGACGTCTGTGCCGTCAGAAAGCGCATCGACATCGACCTCGGTGGCATTTTCGAGGAACTGATCGATCAGGATGGGGCGCTTGGGATCGGAGGCGGTCCCGATCAGGACGGCCTGCGCGACGTATTCCTCGACGGTTTTCAAATCGTACGCGATGACCATCGCGCGGCCGCCGAGCACGTAGCTGGGACGCACCAGCACGGGAAGGCCTATTTCAGTAGCGACTTGAACCGCCTCCTGCGGCGCCAGGGCTGTACCGGCGCGCGGCTGCGGAATTTGCAATTCGTTGAGCAGCGCGCCGAAGAGGCGGCGATTTTCCGCGAGATCGATCGATTCAGGATCGGTGCCGATAATTTTCGCGCCGTTGCGCTTCAGTTCCACGGCGAGGTTCAGCGGCGTCTGCCCGCCGAACTGAACGATCACGCCCTGCGGCTTCTCGCGTTCCAGAACCGCGAGCACGTCCTCAAGGGTAAGCGGCTCGAAGTAGAGGCGATCGGAAGTGTCGTAGTCGGTGGAGACGGTTTCGGGATTGCAGTTGATCATCACCGTCTCGTAGCCGTCTTCTTTCAGCGCCATGGCGGCGTGGCAGCAGCAATAATCGAATTCGATTCCCTGCCCGATTCGGCTGGGGCCGCTGCCCAGGATGACGATCTTCGGCCGTCCGGTGGTGTCCGCTTCGTCTTCTTCTTCGTACGTCGAGTACATGTACGGAGTGAAGGACTCGAATTCGGCGGCGCAGGTATCGACACGCTTGAAGACCGGCGTCACGCCGAGGTCGTGGCGGCGCGAACGGACGGAGGCAGATTTGACGTTCCAGAGCTTGGCGATTTCTTCGTCGCTCGCGCCGGAACGCTTCGATTCAAGCAGTAGTTCGCGCGAGCATTTCGAAAGCGTGGTGCCCGCAACGCGCTTATCGATCGCCAGCATTTCCTCGATTTCGCGAATGAACCAGGGATCGATCTTGGTGAGGTCGCACACTTCCTCGCGCTTCATGCCGCGCTCGATGGCCTCGAAAAGCCAATGGATGCGGTCGGGATTCGGCACGTGCAGTTTTTCGCGCAGCAGCGCGGTGGTGACTTCGGCAGGAGGGCGCCACGCGGAGCTAGGCTCCAGGGCGCGAATGGCTTTGCAGAGCGCTTCCTGGAACGTGCGACCAAGAGCCATCACTTCACCCACGGATTTCATCTGCGTGGTGAGCGTGTTGTCGCTGCCGGGGAATTTTTCGAATTGCCACTTCGGGATTTTGGCGACGACGTAGTCGATGGTTGGCTCGAAAGAGCAAGGAGTCTTGCGTGTGATGTCGTTGGGGATTTCGTCGAGGGTCATGCCGACGGCGAGTTTCGCAGCGATTTTCGCAATCGGAAATCCCGTGGCCTTGCTGGCGAGCGCGGAACTGCGCGAGACGCGGGGATTCATCTCGATCACGATCATGCGGCCGGTT
>JASHWB010000037.1 GCA_030044295.1 Candidatus Acidiferrales bacterium | reverse complement strand
GTCAAAGGACGTTTTCCGCCACGCCAGCAGCGGGCCCACCCCCGTCAGGAACAGCAGAAACAGCGCGAGTGGAATAGTCGTCAGGTTGAAGAACGGCGGCCCAACGCTGACCTTCGTGCCGGTCGCCCACTCCGATAGCACAGGGAAAAGCGTTCCCCACAGAACTGTAATGCACGCTAGCAAGAGAATTACATTGTTCCAGAGGAAACTCGATTCGCGCGAAACCAGCGAATCAAGCTGATTATCGCTGCGCAAGTAGTCGCGGTTCTTGTACCAGGCCAGCAGACAAACCGCCAGCACGATGGCCAGGAATCCTACGAACCAGCCGCCGATCTGCGACTCGGCGAACGCGTGCACGGAGTTCACGATTCCGGCGCGCGTCAGGAACGTGCCGAGAATGCACAGCATGAAGGTACAGAACACCAGCCACACGTTCCACACGCGCATCATGCCGCGCTTTTCCTGCATCATCACTGAGTGCAGAAACGCCGTGCCGGTAATCCACGGCAGCAGCGCAGCGTTTTCCACCGGGTCCCACTCCCAGTAGCCGCCCCAGCCAAGCACGGCGTACGCCCAATGCGCGCCTAGCAAAATGCCGACGCCCAGGAAGCACCAGGCGACCATCGTCCAGCGGCGGGTGATGTGGATCCATTTCTCGCCCGGGTATCGCCCCAGCAGCGCCGCCAGCGCAAACGCGAACGGCACCGTGAATCCCGTGTAGCCGAGGTACAGCATCGGCGGGTGAATCACCATCTCGGGGTATTGCAGCAGGGGATTGAGGCCGCTGCCTTGCGCAAGCGTGGCCAGATGCATGGCTCCCGAGGAATCCGCGCCGGCGATCACATTGAAAGGGTTGGCGACGAAATTATTCAGCGTGAGAAAGAAAATCTGCACGCCCGCCAGAATTACGCCCACCCACGGCATCAGTTCCGGGTGCCGCTTGCGATTCAGAAACAGCGCGAGGAAGGCAAACATCGAGAGCAAAAACGACCACCACAACAAAGAGCCTTCCTGGCCGGACCAGAGCGCCGCGAACTTATAGAAGCCCGGCAGCGCGCGATTGCTGTGCGCCGCCACGTAAGCCATGGAAAAATTGTCAGTGAAGAAGAAATACTCGAGGGATGCTACAGCCAGCGTAACGAGCCCGAAAACGGCCATTCCCGCATGCCGTGCGCTCTTGGTGAGCAGTTGCCGCCGCGTGTAGATGCCGATCAGACCGCCGGCAAACGCGTACACCGCCGCGAGGAACGCGAGAAGCAGCGCAAACGAACCGAAGATATCCAAGAATTCCCCCTCGCCTTACGCGGTCGTGCTAACTCTTACCGGTAGCCATGCTGGCGCCAACAGGTGCGGCTTGATACTTCGAAGCGCATTTCGCCTGCACCTGCTCGGCAACGAAATTGCCTTGCGGAGCCAGGCGGCCCTCCACCAACGCTTGCGCGCCACCTTTGAAAGTATCGGGCAGGGGATCGGTGCCGATGTAACTGACGGGAAGTTGCTTGCCGCTTTCTTCGAGGACGAAATTGATGTGCCCATCCACGTGCGCGATCGATCCGGCGAGCACGTCGCCGGATACGCGCATCCGCTGGTGCAGCGCAGGGCCGTGAAGCGTCGAGAGTTCCGAAATCGTGTGGTAATACGTCTTGCTCTGCGTATAGCCGACGTACGCGAGCGCCAGGAGGGTCACAAGAATGATAGCGGACCCAACTATGAATTTGCCGCGGGCCTTCATGCCTAAACTCCGATCCGTTCCTCTGGCGGGAACCCCGAATTGTAGCACAGCAGGTCGCGTGGATCGGATTCAAAAGCGGCGGACGGCCGCGACAGCGACGAGGAGAATGTGCACAGATAAAACTTCGGCGCGTCAGCGGCGAAAGCTTACTCGTTTTCGGCGGTGGCCATCGCGGCCAACGAAGCCTTTGTCTGAGGAGGCGCGGCAGCCTCCCTGTTGGACTGCGCTACGTGGCCTAGCTTCGCCCGCAGGCAACCCACCAGCTCCGGCGCGAGATTTGAAATCGCCATGCCTTCCGAGACGATGAACTTGCAGCTCAGGATCGGGCGGGCGCGGTCGTCGTCCGGCAGATGGCAATCGACGCGACAGAACTGGCACTCCTGGTTCCAGCAGAAGCGCCCGTACGGAATCGTCTCCGGGCTGATGAATTGAAAGGCGCGGAGCAGGGAATTGCGCTCCGGCACCAGGAAAGTCTTTCCCAAGATCGTGATTTCCACCAGTTTTTCATACGGCCGAAATACTTCTGACATGTGCGTCGCCTCGCCCCCTGCGGTTGGATGTCCCCGTGTGACGAAGCTAGATCAGCGCGCGGGGAGGAGCAACCGCAATGCGGAAGCGCGTGCTCAATACTCCACTGGGAAGTACTATGCGGAAGCGCCCTGTGAGCGGACGCGATCCTGAAAGGTTTGCGGGCGTTCTCAGGCGAAAAACTGGCCCATGGCGCGGAATTTTTCGTACCGCCGGTCGATCAGTTGCTGCGCTGGCAAGGCCGAGAGCTCGTTCAGAGCACGCTCAAGCACCGGATCGAGCAACTTCGCGGCGGCTTCGTAATCGCTGTGCGCGCCGCCTTCGGGCTCCGGAACCACTTCGTCGATCAGCCTCAATCCCAGCAAATCGGGCGCGGTGATCTTCAACGCTTCCGCCGCGAGTTCGGCCTTGGTTGCGTCGCGCCACATGATCGAGGCGCATCCCTCCGGTGAAATCACCGAGTAAATCGAATTTTCGAGCATATAGACGCGGTCGCCGACTGCAATCGCCAGCGCTCCGCCCGATCCACCTTCGCCGGTGATCGTCACGATGATCGGCACCGGAAGCCGCGCCATTTCGCGGATGTTGAACGCGATTGCTTGCGCCTGGCCACGCTCCTCGCCGTCCACCCCTGGGTACGCGCCGGGTGTATCCACAAAAACAAAAATCGGCCGCCCGAACTTGGCCCCTAGCCGCATCGCGCGCAGCGCTTTCCGGTATCCTTCCGGCTTAGCCTGCCCGAAATTGCGCGCCACGCGCTGCTTCGTGCCGCGTCCTTTTTGCGTACCCACCACCAGGCAAGGCCTGCCGTGAAACCGCGCCATGCCCGTCACCATGGCGGCGTCGTTCGCGAATCCGCGGTCGCCGTGGATTTCGCTAAAGTCTTCGAAGAGCAGCTTGATGAAATCATCGGTGTATGGCCGCTGCGGATGGCGCGCGAGCTGCACCTTTTGCCACGAAACCAGATTGGCGTAAAAGTCGCGCTTCAGTTCGTCAACTTCCCGGCGGATGCGCGAAATGTCAGTCCCGGTCGTGCTAGAAGGTTCCGCCAGGCGGTCCAGTTCAGTCACATCGCGTTCGAGCGCGTCAATCGCCCGCCTGCGCTGCCGTTGTTTTTCGACGGCGGAAGCATCCGCGGCTCGAATAGCCGCGCTTGGCGAAACGGGCGCTGCGTCCACCACGGTGGCCGAAGCGTCGGTGTCTGCAACGGAGCCTGACGCAACTTTTGCGGCTAACTCGCGCTGCCTGGCGCGTTCCTGCAATCGGCGCAGCCGCTCGCGTGCCAGCTTGCGGCGCTCCCACTTGTCGCCGCTCGTCGTCACTGGACGACCTCCACCGAATCGGCGCCGCAGATCTCGCGGACGCGCTCGACGAGTTCCGCGTCGGCTCGTACCGCGCTCGATGACTCCAGCGTTGCTTCCAGGCCGTCCTCTTTCACCAGGTCGAACGCAACGCGGCATCGCCCCGGTCGGCTGGCAAACAATTCCTGCAGTTGGTCCAAGGCTCCTTGATCGACGGTATCGAGCAACATCCTCACGCGCAGAAGACTTGGCGAGCCGTTCTTCGCGGGCGCAGTCACCTGATCCAGTAATTTTGCATCGCCGACAATCAGCCGTGTGCCGACGTCTTCCACGGCCACACGCGCCTTTACCAGCAGCGGCGTCGCCGCTTTTAGAATTGGCTCCAGCTTCTGGAACGCTTCCGGAAATACCAGCGCCTCAATCACTCCGGAGCGGTCCTGCAGCGTCAAGATCGACCAGCGCGCTCCACGCCGCGAACGCATGGGCCGCAGTTGCACGATGATTCCCGCAACCGCCACTTCATCGCCGTTGCGGCGGCCCTCAATCGCGGAAAGGTCGACCGCCTTTAACTCCTCCAGAAGCCCGCCAAACTTGTCCAGCGGATGCCCGGAGATAAAAAATCCGAGTGTGGAATATTCGGCGGCCAGCAACTCGTGCTCGGGCCACTGTTCCACTTCCGGTAGTTGTTCCGGCGGTGCCGCGGGCGCGTGTTCTCCGCCTCCTGCGAAAAGCCCATGCTGGCCGCTTTCCTTGGCTCGTTGCAGCTTCTGCGCGCGTTCCATGGCGCGATCGATTGCCGCGATCAACTGCGCGCGGTGGCCGCCCAGCCCGTCTAGCGCGCCGGATCGCACCAGGCTCTCCAGTACCCGTTTATTCAGTAGCCGCGTATCGACCGCCTCGCAAAACTCGAAGAAGTCCGTGAACTTTCCAAGCGCCGCGCGCGCTGCCAGAATTCCTTTCACCGTGTTCTCGCCCACATTCTTGATCGCGCATAGCCCGAAGCGGACCGCTTCGCCCACCGGCGTAAAGTTCAGGTCGCTTGAATTCACGTCCGGCGGCAGGACGGTGATGCCCATGCTGCGCGCTTCGTTGATGTACTTCACCACCTTTTCGGTGTTGCCCGTTTCCGACGTGAGCATCGCGGCCATAAATTCGACAGGATAGTGCGTCTTCAGCCACGCCGTCTGATAGGCAAGCAGTGCGTAGGCGCACGAATGCGACTTGTTGAATCCGTATCCGGCGAACTCCGCCATCAGGTCGAAAATCTTCTCGGCCTTTTTCGCCGGGACTTTGCGCGCCGCGCATCCCGTCAGGAATTTCTCGCGCTGCGCGGCCATTTCCTCGGGCTTCTTCTTGCCCATGGCGCGCCGCAGCAGGTCCGCGTCGCCCAGGGAGAATCCCGCCAGGCGGTTGGCAATCTGCATCACCTGTTCCTGATAAAGGATCACGCCCCAGGTTTCGGACAGAATTTCTTCCAGGGCCGGCAGGTCGTAGGTGACCTTCTTCTTGCCGTGCTTGCGTGCTATGAAATCGTCGATCATGCCG
>JASHWB010000420.1 GCA_030044295.1 Candidatus Acidiferrales bacterium | reverse complement strand
TTCCGCCAGCGCCTTCAGTAAGGCGTATTCGAGCAAATTCTCAACGGCGGGCGGCGGTGGGCCGAACCGGTCGCGCAGCTCCGCCAAAATTTCGTCTCGTGCTTTTTCACTTTCCGCGCCCGCGATTCGCTTATAGACGCGCAGCCGAGCGCCCTCATTTTCGATGTACTCAGGTGAAATGCGGATGTCCATCCCCAAGTTGATTGTTGCGCGGCGCTCTGGCGCGACAGCCTCGCCCTTTCGTTCGGAGACAGCGCGCTCGAGCATCTGGCAGTACATATCGAAGCCGACGGACTCGATGTGACCGTGCTGCTCGCGCCCGAGCATGTTCCCTGCGCCGCGCAATTCCAAATCCAGCGCAGCGATGCGAAAGCCTGCGCCCAAATCGCTGAATTCTTTGAGCGCCGCCAAACGCTGGCGCGCAAGTCCCGAGAGAGATGTATCCGGCGGCACCAATAAATAGGCGTAAGCACGGTGATTCGACCTGCCCACGCGCCCGCGCAACTGATACAGCTCCGCCAGACCAAAACGATCCGCGCGATTGATGATGATCGTGTTCGCGTTCGGAATATCCAGCCCGTTTTCGATGATCGTGGTCGCGACGAGCACGTCGGCTTCATGCCGAATGAATTTCATCATCACGCGGCTCAGTTCTCCTTCGCTCATCTGCCCGTGACCCACGACGATTCGCGCTTTCGGAACGAGCTCCTGCACCATCGTCGCGAGCGAGGCGATCGACTCCACGCGGTTGTGGACAAAAAAGACCTGACCGCCTCGCGCCATTTCGTCCACTATAGCGCGCCGAACCAGCCCTCGATCGAATGGCGCCACCACCGTTTGAATTGCCAACCGGTCTTTGGGCGGCGTTTCAATCACTGACATGTCCCGCAATCCAACCAGCGACAAATGCAGCGTGCGCGGAATCGGCGTCGCCGACATGGTCAGCACATCCACATTTTTCCGCATTTCCTTGATGCGTTCCTTGTGAGCGACGCCGAATCGCTGCTCTTCGTCGACAACCAGCAGCCCCAAATCCTGAAACTTCACGTCTTTCGAAAGCAGCCGGTGCGTTCCGACAACGATGTCGACTTTCCCGGTTTCTACTTCCGCGAGAATCCTCTTCTGTTCGCCTGGATTCTGAAACCGGCTGAGCATGGCAATTTTTATCGGAAACGCGGCAAATCGCCGCCGGAAAGTCTCATGATGCTGAAACGCAAGCACTGTCGTCGGCGCAAGCACCGCGACCTGCTTTGAATCCGCCGCCACTTTGAATGCCGCGCGCATGGCGACTTCCGTTTTTCCATAGCCCACATCGCCGCACAGCAAGCGGTCCATCGGCTGCCCGCTTTCGAGATCGCGCTTTACGTCCTCGATGGCACGATCCTGATCCACCGTCTCCTGGAATTCGAAGGCGTCCTCAAACTCGCCCTGCCAGGGCGTGTCCGCAGGAAACGCGTGTCCTTTGGCCAGCCGGCGTTCGGCGTAAAGCTTCAGCAACCGTTCGGCCATGTCGCTCACCGATTTTCGAACGCGGGACTTTCGCGCTTCCCAAGCCTGCGAGCCCAATTTGTCGAGTCGCGGCGCGGCGCCGCCGAGTGACTGATATTTCTGCACCAGATCGAGCCGCGTCAGCGGTACATAGAGCCTTGCGTCCTCCGCATATTCCAGCTGCAAGAATTCTCCGAGCACGCCGTCAACGTTCACCTGCCGCAAGCCCTGAAACTGCCCAATCCCGTGATCAACGTGCACAACAAAATCGCCCGCCTTCAACTCCGAAAAATCGCTGAAGAAGCCGGCGGTCTTCGGCCGCGTTTTTCCACGCGCAGAAGGAGGAGCGACAGTTTCAAAAAGGTCGGAATTGCCCAGAATCGAGAGCTTCGCGGAAACGAATTCGACACCCTCTTCCATCGGCGCTTTCAACAGCACCGCGGCCGGCACGCTGCCGCCGCTCGATTCATCCGCGAGCCGCGCCGCAGTGGCGCCTTCGCTCAATTCGCCGAGAGAAAACGGCAGCTCAAATTCGTGGCACAGATCAGCCATCCTCTCAATTTCGCCCGTGCTCGCGGCGCTCAACAGGACGCGCTCGCCCGCGCCCAATCGCCCTTTCAGTTCCGCCATAAACGCGGCCACATTGCCGTGATAACGTGTGGTTGGCCGCGTCAACAACGTGAAGCTATCGCGGCCCGATTTCTCGCTAGCCAAATGCTCGAATGCGATTTGCGGAATTTTACCTCGTACGCGGTCCCATTCGTCTGCCGTGAAGAGATAATTCTCCGGGCCAGGCATCTGGGGATTTTCCGCAGCCGCTTCAGCAAATCGCTCGCGAAAATTCGCAAGCGCGGCTGCAAGATCCTCCGGCTCGTCTTCGATCACAAATATGTTTTCGCGCAGCTTCAGCAAATGCGATTGCCGCTCGCTGGCCTGCGAAGCCTGAAATTCCCATCCCGGATAAAATCCCGCAGGCGGCTCCGAACCTTCCGCCATTGCCCTGCTTCCTTCGCGTCCCACCGCGACCAATTCTCCGAGCCTCACAAGCTGCTCATTCGTGCGTGGATAATCGGTGAGCGGCAACAGCGTCACGCGCTCCACGGGATTGGTTGAGCGCTGCGTATTCGCGTCAAATTCTCGAATTGACTCGAGAGTGTCGCCGAGCAATTCGAGCCGCACGGGGCGCTCGGCTTCGGGCGGA
>JASHWB010000419.1 GCA_030044295.1 Candidatus Acidiferrales bacterium | reverse complement strand
CGCCGCGCTCGATTCGTAGGGCCAGCCGAAGGTCCACCAAATTTCGTAGATCGACTTCTGCTCGGTGGAAAAATCGGGAATGTTCGCGGTGCGCGCCGGATGAATCCAGATGGCTTTTCCGAGCCGCTCCATCTCCTGAAACACGGGACGAAATTCCGGCGCATCGAGCGATTTGCCGGAAACGTTCGCGGGAATCTGAATGCCGCATGCGCGAAGTTGCGTGATGGCCCGGCGCGCTTCCGCGACGGCGCCTTCGGGATCGCGCATCGGCACGGCGGCAAGAAAGCTCGGAAAGCGCTCGGGATATTTCTGGCACAGTTCGGCCATGCCATCGTTGCCCAGGCGCGCCAGTTCGCGCCAATCCGCGGGCGAGCCGGCGGCGTCCGGCGGCGGGGAAGCGAGCGAAAGGATCTGTTGGTAGCCGGGAAATTTGTCCATCACTTTGAAGCGCACGTCGAGATTCGTCATCATCGGGACGGCTTCGCTGCGGCGATGCATGTCGCGCATGTTGCCGGTGACGCTCAACAGCTTTTCGTGAAACGCTTTCGGCCAGATGTGGGTGAAGATATCGACCTTGCGAATGCTGTTCTTACTCGCTGCTCCGTTGCGGCTCACGCCGCTTTTTGCGGCCCGACTCTTGCTCCCGCGCGGCTTGGATTGCGTTTTCTTCGTTCGTACTGGCATGTGACTTCCACCCCCTCGATCGCGGTTCGATTCTTTTCTACGCGTGCTGACTACCGCTTGAACAAAACTCGGATACTTCGCGCCGGTGAATTCTGCGCGAAACGCGGTGCGTTTCGACGTCCTAGCTTATGGCATGGCTAAAGCCGTGCCCTTCCACCCAGCGCTTTTGTCGCTTCCTGTCATTTGTCACTCGACTCAAATTGTCATTCTGAGGACGAGCGGACCGATTTCCGCGCCTCGCTCTCGGACCGCGCGGAAATCGGGCGGTGTTGCGAGGACGAAGAATCTCGGCGCCGCTTGCGGCGGACGCCTCTCGACGGCGCAACGCTCACTTCCATTCGTCGGCAGTTACGTTGCGGCCGATATACATACCATTCCACTCGGGATGCTCGCCAGCGGCGATTTCGACGCAGCGCTCGGCGCATTTCGCGAGCTGCGCTTCAGCAGCATTTGTCGGCTGCGAGATCATGCGCCGCAAATTCGCCACCATTTCCGGCATCCAGCGCTGCGCTCCGGGCGACTTGATGGTCGCTTCGGCCATCGGCGTGATCGCGCTGCCTGGGTCGACGGCCACCGCCGTGATGCCAAACTCCTTCACCTCGGCGGCGAGAAGCTGTACGAAGCGCGCTTGCGAGGTTTTGCCGAGGCAGTAGGCGGAAAGATTCGGCGTCACCATTTTCGCGCGGGGCGAGCAGATCAGCATGATGCAGCCCTCGCGGCGCGCCTTCATTTGCGGCAGTACGGCGCTCGAGAAAAGCATCGGCGCGCGCAAATGTACGGCTTGCGCCGCCCACCACTCATCCGGATCGATTTCGCCGATGGGGCCAAACGGCCCGGGCAGCCCCGCGTTGCTCACGAGAATCGAAACCGGGCCGAGGCGGCGTTCGGTTTCGCTGACGACATGCGCGACATCCGCACGATTGGTCGCGTCGCCAGCGAGTGCCAGCGCGCGGCCACCGCGCGAGGTGATTTGCGCGGCGGTTTCGTCGAGATGCGACTGAGTGCGCGCCGTAATCGCGACGGCCGCGCCTTCATCGGCAAGGCGCGCGGCGATGGCGCGGCCGAACCCACCTCCCGCGCCAGTTACGATGGCGACCTTGCCTGCCAGCAGTTTCGGCATCCGAGGTATCGATCAGCTACCGAGTTCCTCGGCAGGAACCCAATTGCCGTGAACCTGGTTGCGCAGGCGCAGCGGGAGATGCGCGGTGGCGATGGGGCCTTTATCAACGTGCTCGGCTTCGAAAACCAGCACGTCGGAAAGCTGCGTATCGTGCAGATCGGCGACCAGCGCCAGATAGCCTTCG
Source organism: Candidatus Acidiferrales bacterium (assembly GCA_030044295.1). Lineage (GTDB taxonomy): Bacteria > Acidobacteriota > Terriglobia > Acidiferrales > UBA7541 > Palsa-295. Next base: position 4,833 of record JASHWB010000419.1, on the reverse strand, counting down.
TGCCCTGGCGTCTTCGACGGGATATGGACTTCTTCCTGAACCGTGATCGGGCGATTCGAACGCCACGATTTCAGCTTGCCGCTTTTCACTTCCAGGCGGCTGAGCGTATTGAATCCAATGCCGACGGGCCCGGCCATCAGCGGCGCGCCAGCCTCGGGATCGAAGCGCTCGTAGTATCCGATCGAGTAGTCCTTCATGTGAACGGCGTTGGCGATGCGCGGGAAATCGCCGGCGGGCGCGAGGTTGTACTCCTCGAATTTTTCGCCGGGCTTGGACATGTCGAACGTCCAGCGAACCACGCGGCCCCACCGGATATCCTCCGGCGTCGGATGGACGTGGCCCGCCTCCAACATGAACGGGAACGGCGCGTATTTGCTGATACCGAAATCGAGATGGACGAATTTGCCTTCGGTATACGCGTTCATGAAATGAAACGCCGAGCAGGATGGATAGCGGAACCAGTGCATATCTTTCACGCTGCCATCGCGGGGCATGATGCCGACGTACGTGTCGAGATTTGGATCGGGTGCCCAGTGCGCGCCGCCCGCTTTCACACGATCGAGTTCGCAGGTGGTGGGGAACACCGGGAAGATCGCGTGCTCCTTGGTGACGGCGAAGTCGTGCATCAACGAAACGTAGGGAACCTGGAACCATTCTTCCTTGGTGAGCTGGCCCTGCTTGTTGGCGACGCAGTAGGAAACGTCGCGCGTGGCCAGGCCGCTCGCTTCGTAACCGAAGAAATACAGGTCGCCGGTTTCTTCGTCGAGGCGCGTGTGCGCGGTCATGGTCTGGCTGCGGAGCTTGCCGCCGTAGTTGTAAACGCCCTTGGTTTCGAGCGTGTGCGGGTCGAGTTCGACGGCGAGGCCGTCTTCTTTGAGAGCGAGCAAGCGTCCGGCGTGGAAGACCGGCGTCGTATTGTTGGCGCAGCGGTTAACGCCTTTGACGCTCGGATCGTCCGTATACGGATTGCGGTAGAGACCGAAAAGGCCGCGGCGCGCTTTGCGTTCCGCCTTCAGGCGATCGGTCATCACGTAACGCATCTTGAAGTCGATGTGGCCGTTCTCGAAGTTGAAGGCGCTGATCATGCCGTCGCCGCTCAGGTAGGTGTCGTGTCCGAGCATCGGCGGATATTGCGGATCGGGAATGGTGCGATACCAACTGCCATTGATTTCCTTCGGCAGATTGCCCTCGATCACGAGGTCGTAGATGTCGCATTCGACGCGCATCGGCGCGTTCATGCCGGCGTAATCGAAACCTTCAGGGAATTTTGTCGTCATGCCAGATCACCTCTCCGCCATTCGCCTATTGAATGTACGGGATTATCTCACGCGCGGCGCGAATCGGCACGGCCCCGGAACCTATTTCCACGAGCGCCCGGTGACCGGGTGTGCGTAGTGAAAGGGCAGCACGTCGGTATCGGGCCAGAGAACGGGTTTGGGATCTTCGAGCGCGTCCGGACCGATGGGATCTTTCGGATACGTTTCAGAGAAGAACGCCACATATTGCGGACGGGTGTGCGCCCAGCCGGTCTCGTAGTCCGCGTGCCACACGGGGCGATAATTCAGAACCTGAATCTTCCAGATGCCATCCTCGCGCACGTAAGTATTTTCATAAAGGCCGCCTTCGAACCACTGACGCGTGCGGCCTCCGGCGCTTTCGTGCAGCCCGGCTTGCATGGTGCAACGAAAACGGGCTTTCGCGGTTTTGCGGTCCGGCGCAACGTCGATTACGTCTTGCAGTTGCGAGTGATCGAGCAGGAAGCCGAAGATCGGGCCGTTTTTGCCTCCGGTGAAATTCTTGCGGAAGCGATCGATATAGAGGCGGCGCACGCCGGCGCGGCCACGAAAAATTCCGCCCATGAAATGCACTTCGCCATTTTCGGCGAAGAGGTCGACGGTTTCGTCGTAGAGGCATTTGTCGATGTAATAGCCGTAGGCATGCTGCAGGCGGCGGATGGCGTGGGCATCTTCGAGGATGCCGACGCGGTTTTGCAGTTCTTCGACTTTCACGATGAGTTCATCGATCGAATATTTTGGCAATTTCCACCCCCGGGGATGATGGCGCGACGCGTTTTCGAATCTTTGCCGCTAGGCTCGGCGGGAGGACGAGCGGGAGTCAGCCTTGCGGACGCTCCGCGATCGCCTGCCGCGCTGAAGCGCGGCGCTACATTAAAGCCAAAGGCGCTAGGCTTCGCTGATGAATTTGGTGACGAGGCAGGCGTCGAGGCCTTCGATGCCCTCCTCGGAGCCGTGGCCGCTTTCTTTCACGCCGCCGAAGGGCGATTCGGGCACGGAAATCTGGAAGGTGTTGACGCCAACCATTCCGGCTTCGAGTTTTTCGCCCAGCAATTTGGCGCGATGCGCCGAGCCGGTGAAAGCGAACGCGGCGAGGCCGTAGGGCAGGCGATTGGCTTCGCGGATCACGGCGTCAAAATCGGAGAACGGATTGATGACGGCGATGGGGCCGAACGGCTCTTCGTACATGATGCGCGCGGAATTGGGCACGTCGGAAAGAACCGTGGGCGCGTAGAAATATCCGGGGCTGCGAAGTCGGCCGCCGCCCGCCTGAACCTTCGCGCCATGCTGAATTGCGTCGGCGACGAAGCCTTCGATGGCTACCAGGCGCCGCGCGTGGATGAGCGGGCCCATTTGCGTTTTATCGTCGAGGCCATCACCCACAACGACAGCTTTGGCGCGCGCAGAGAAACCCTCGACGAAGCGGCTGTAGATTTTTTCGTGCGCGTAGAAGCGCGTGGGGGAAACGCAAACCTGCCCGGCATTGCGATATTTCGCGCCGACGCACGCGTCGAGCACCTGATCGAGATCTACATCGTCGAAAACGAGCACGGGCGCATGGCCGCCGAGCTCCATGGTCGTGCGCTTCATGCCCTCGGCGGCGAGCTTCATCAGATGCTTGCCGACCGGAATCGAGCCGGTGAAGGAAATTTTGCGAATGATAGGCGACGCGAGCAGATAAGTGGAAATCTCCGCAGGCTCGCCAAAGACGACGGAGAGCACGTTTATGGGCAAGCCCGCTTCCATCAGGCAGCGCGCGACGGCGAGCGCCGACGCGGGAGTTTCTTCCGCGGGCTTCAGAATTACCGAGCAGCCCGCACCGAGCGCGGCGCCGATTTTGCGCGCGGGATTGCCGAGCGGGAAATTCCATGGCGCAAACGCCGCCACCGGACCGACTGGCTCCTTGATGATGGCGAGGCGAGTGCCGGGAGCGCGTTGCGGCAGGACGCGTCCGTAGGCGCGGCGGCCTTCTTCGGCGTACCACTCGAAAATGTTGGCGGACATTTGCACTTCGATACGCGTCTCGGCAATGCGCTTGCCGGATTCGGTGGTGGCGACGCGAGCGATTTCTTCGGCGCGCGAGCGGAGGATGTCGGCAGCCTTCTTCATGATTTTGCCGCGCTGGTCGGGGAAGACGGCGCGCCAAGTTTCGAACCCTTTTTGCGCTGCGGCCAGAGCTTGGTCGAGATCGGCCTTGTCGGCGTGCGGGAGCTGGCCGATGGTTTCTTCCGTAGCGGGATTGATTACAGGAGAGGTTTTGCGGTCACCGGCGGGCGTCCATTGGCCGCCGATGAAAAGCCCGAGTTCCGCGTACTCCGCCGCGAGTTGCGTGGCCATTTGCGCGCTCCTTGTGTGCTAGCGCGATGATTTCACCTCGAACGGCGGGCGTCAAGGTTAGGAACTTCTTAATTCACGGGCTCTCGGTGTGTAAGCGATCCCAAAAGAGATGGACAACTCCGCTACCGTTCTGCAAGATTTGCGGCATGATGAACTTCAGTTCTGGCCCCCAGATTCCCGGTTCGGACAAAGTTCGTGAGTGGTTTGGCTATTGGCCTGACTTTCATGACGCGGAGATCGTCAGTTTGCACCTTTGCCGTTCGGGGGATTCTGTGCTTCGCGTATATCCTTACGCCCCAGAGAAACCCGCGACGGTGGAATTCTTCTTGAGTGAAATGGTTGGGCTGGAGTTGTGGGATTTCAGCAGCCAAAACGTGATTGGCAGCCTCGATATCGAATGGGCGAAACGTGAGGATAGCGACACAGTTGTTCGGCTCAGGATGCACCCATGCTACGGGCTGGCGGGATACCTGGAGGCTAAAGAAATTCGCGTAAGTGTCATGCCCGGTAAGTCGTCGGATGGCATCAGTTTGTGGTAGGACGGAGGTCCAATCCTCCGCCAACTCAGCCTCCGGGTTATGAAATGAGCGCCGTGGGGTTGGTGACGCACATGCGATGCACTTCGGCGGGCTTGAAACCGGCGTCGAGCATTTTCTGCGCGAACATGGCGAAACCTTCGGAGATGGGCGGATTGATAGTCTGGCCGAGGTCGGTTGAGAGCACGATGCGCTCGGGGCCGACTTTGCGGACGCTCGCGTAATACGTATCCCACGGCGCTTTGTTGGTGTACATGGTAGTGAAGCAGTGCTCGATCACGGCGCCCATGTTGGCGACTTCGAGCTGCTCGTCGGGCGTCATATTCTGCGATGGGAATTCAGCGTGGGTGACGATCACGCGCTTGAGTCCCATTTCCTTTGCGGTTTTCACCAGCTCGCGGATTTCTTTCTTCGAAAGATGGCCAGTGGCGAGGATCATGTCGTGCTTCGAAATCAGCTCCAAGCAGCCGCGCGCAGCGGCGCTGACTTTGCCGTTTGAATCGAGCACCGTGAGCGGCGGAGGGGCAATACCTGTGGCAGAAAGCTCGCGCTGAATCTTGGCCCAAAAGGGCAGCTTGTCCGTGGGGCCGTCGCTGCGTCCGGCCTTTTCGTTCTCGGCATCCACGGTGGGCATCCAGACGATTTTGTTGCCCGAACGGCCAGCG
>JASHWB010000418.1 GCA_030044295.1 Candidatus Acidiferrales bacterium | reverse complement strand
GCGCCCGGGCGAAAAGACCAGGTCGCTGGTGTGCGGCGCGGCGTGCAGCATGGCGGCGATCATCGCGGCCGTTGAAACGGGTGCTGCGGCGGAACTTGCTGCTGTGTCCATACGGGTCCCTGGATGAAAACCTGAAGGGGGCGACGAAATTTCCGCCGCTTGAGGCGAATGCATTATGAAGGGAATCTCGCGGTTGGCGCAGGCGAACTCGCGGTGGTGTTCACAAAGAATACCGTCCAAGTGACGGACTTTCGCAGCACCAGCTGCGCCGAAAAATCTTGCATGGCCGAAACTTTTTTGGGCGTAACATCAGGGGGTCATGGAGACCCAGGGCCAGGCCGGGACTCCGAGCGCGCTTCGCAAAGCGACGGTCGGCATCCGCCGCCCAGTCAGCGGGCGCTGGCCGATTGTTGCGCTGCTTCCCGCGTTTGCGTTTTGCGCGACGTTCTTCGCCACACCGCAATTGTCGCGCGCGCAGCAGTGGCCTGGATCGGGCAATCCGGATCCGGGAATTCCACACTCGAATTTTCCTCAGAACAGTTCGGCAACCGACCCGGACTCGGGAAATCCAAATCCGACCGATCCTTTGGCGGCGATGGAAAGCGGCATGGGAATGTTGCCGCTGATGCCCGTCGACAACAGCAGGCTGATCAACGCCGAGTCCTGCCAGACATGGACGGCGGCGGCCGTGAATAGTCCGACGGTCAGTGTTGCGCGACTGGGAGTGCCTGGCAGCGCGAGCCACGAATTCCAGAAGGCGTGCGGAGATTTCAAGGAAAATAAGCTTCGATCAGCCGAGGATCACGCGCGCAAGGCAGTGAAGATTTATCCCGGCTACGCGGCGGCGTGGGTGATGCTGGGAGAGATCCTGCAGGCCGACCACAAAGATCCGGACGCGATCCAAGCGTGCCAGAACGGAAAGAATGCCGATCCGCGATATGCGCCTCCGTACATTTGCCTGGCGGGCTTCGCCGCGACGGCGAACGATTGGGACGAGGCGTACTCGCTAGCCAATCATGCGTTGACGCTCGATCCAGCGACCGATCCGTACGCGTATCTATACACGGCGACGGCTGATTTTCACTTGAAGCGCGTGGATCAGGCGGAGTTGTATGCGCGGTCGGCGGAGAAACTCGACAAGTGGAATCACCTTCCGCAGGTCCATATGCTGCTGGCGCAAATTTACGGCGTGGAAAAGAAGCCGGATGATGAAGCCAACGAGCTGCGCAAATTCGTCAAAGAGGCGCCGCACGATGCCGATTGGGAAGCGGCGCGGACCCGGCTTGCGCAGATGGAAACTGAAAGCGACGTGAAGAAATAGTGCGTCAACCGGCTCGACGGGGACTAGGGTTCGTTTGGGCTGGTCGTGGCGGCGGAGGCACGTTCGGCGTCCACTTTGCGGGCGCGCGCGTACAGTTCGTCGGCTGCGGGGATTGCGTTGATGGCTTTGTCGAGCTGGGGGTCGTTTTCGAGCGCGACCTTGTAACCGGCGTCGAGACCGAAGACGCTGGTGAAGATCTCGCGCTTGATTTCCCACCTCAGATACGGAAGATTCCGCTGGATCTGCTGGTCGGTCACTTCGATCTGTTCCTGCGCGAGGAATTTTCTCAACTGCGCGATTACGGAATCGTCCACTTGGAAATCCTTGGTGACATCCGGGCGCTGGCTCAGATAGTAGCGCGCGAAATCGCCCACGCCCTGCGGCGGCAGATCGGTGGGGTACGTCACGCCGCGGCGCTCGAGCAACTGCTGAAAGTCGTCGGGTTTGGGCATATCGACGACGATATCGGGCGTGATGCCTCCGCCGCCATACACGGTGCGGCCCGTGTCCGTGAGTTTCACCTGTGGTGACTGCGGCGGCTGGGGATTGTAGTGATAGTCGTAGAGCGTCTCATTCTTATAGTCGCGCTGGATGGAGCGGCCGCTCGGCGTGTAATAGCGCGCGGTGATGAGGAGCAGCGCCGTATTGTAGCTCAGCGGAAATTCCGTGCCGACCAATCCCTTTCCGAAGCTGGTGGTGCCGACGATCATGGCGCGGTCGTGATCCTGCATGGCTCCGGCAAAAATTTCGGAAGCGGAGGCGCTACCTGCGTTGATCAGCACGACTAAAGGAACGTTCGCGCCCTGATTGCCCTCGACAGCGTAGTACCGTCGCTCGGGAGAGGACCGGCCGCGATGCGAAACGACGAGCTGGCCTTTGTCGAGGAACATGTCGGCCATGCCGACAGACTGATTGAGCAGGCCGCCGCCGTTGTCGCGCAGGTCGATGATCAGACCCTTCAGGTCGGGATAGCCGATCTGCTGCAGCGCATTTTCTAGATCGCTGTCGGTGGTTTCGTTGAACGTGGTTACGTGCACGTAGCCGATTCCGGGCCGCACCATGGAGGCATATTCGACCGCCGGACGGGGAATTTCGGCGCGGACGATGGTGACTTCAATGGGCTTGGCCCAGCCTTCGCGTCCGAGCGCGATGTGGACGGAAGTGTCTTTCGGGCCCTTGAGCATGTCGGCGACTTGCGTGGTGGTAAGGCCGGTGCAGGGTTTGCCGTCCACTTTCAGGATTACGTCGCCGGGACGAATGCCGGCCTTATAGGCCGGAGAGTTGACAAAGGGCGCTTGGACGACGGTCTGGTTGTCGCGCTGCTCGACGACCATCCCAACGCCGTAATATTTCCCTTCCTGTTCTTCCTCGAAGAGCGCGTATTCCTGCGGATCGAAAAACTGCGAGTGGGGGTCGAGCACGTGCAGCATGCCGGGGATCGCGCCGTCATAGATGGCCTTATCGACATTGATCGGATCGGCGTAGTTCTTTTCGACGATGGCAAGGATGTGCGTGAAATCCTTGACCGAATCTTGAAGGCTGCCGGAATGGCCCGGATCGGCGTTCGCAGATGCGCCGAAATGGCCCCCGAGCAAGGCGGAAACCACCAAAACTGCCGCTAAAATGATTACTCCCCGGACTGACGAGCCACGAAGGTTATTTCCATAGGGGGAGGGTGCCGATTGCGGTGATGGCATGCTGATCCTTGCGCTTGTCCTGTGAGCCAGTATAGCACGGTGCTGTTTTAGAGGCTTGAGGCTGGCGGCCGGGTTGGAGGAGACCGAGGCTCCGAAACCGAGGATGAGGGGCCCTGAAGTTCAAAGACAAAGGCGACCGATGCGCCAGCTATCGCGTTTTCAACGAGGCGCGCGGTTTGACACGCCAGTAGGGCTCTTCTATCATGCAAAAATAGAGCGTAAAGCGGGGCCCAGGGAGCGGAATGTTAAGCATTCCTCATCTAATCATCATCTTCGTCATCGCACTGGTGATATTCGGCCCGGAAAAGCTGCCGGAACTGGCGCGGAACCTGGGCAAGCTGATGGCTGAGTTCCGGCGAGCAACCTCGGACATTCGGGGCACGTTCGAGACGCACATGCGCGACCTTGAACGCGAGGCGAACGACCGGCGGATCGATTCCGTTCGTCCGGCGACCACACCGGCGCCCGCGCAAACGAGCGCCCCTGCGGTCACGGCTGCGACGGGAACGGTTCCCGCAAGCGCCCCGCACGAAGCCGCAGTGGCTGAATTGCCCCCGCCAGGGGGGCAGCCATTGGGAGAGCCGGCTTCCGCCAATTCTGGCATCGACCAACAGATGATGTTCCCCGAAGACCCGGATGAGCTGATTCGTCAAGCCGAGGCACAGATCGCGCGTAGCCGAGCTGAAGAGCTGGAAAATCCAGAACGAGTGAGCGATGGCGCCATCGGAAAACCCTGAAACAGCAAACCCTCAAGCACCCAAAGAAGAGCCGGGCGGCTCGATGTCGTTTTTCGAGCACCTGATCGAGCTGCGTAAGCGACTGATCAACTCGCTGATCGGCATCGGAATCGGAATGATCGTGGGCCTGGCGCTATCCAAGCCGGGACTTACTTACGTAACCCAGCCGATGATCGATGCGTTGAACCGAAACCACCTACCTCCGGACCTTTATTACGGGCACCCCGCGGGATTCGTGATGCTGTACATCAACTTCGGGCTTTATCTGGGCATAGCGCTGGCCATGCCGTGGGTGCTCTATCAGGTATGGTTGTTCGTTGCGCCGGGGCTCTACAAGCACGAACGAAAAGCGGTGGCCAGCTTCATCGTTTCGGCCACGGTTCTGTTCCTTTGCGGGGTGGCGTTCGCGTACTTCGTAATGCTGCCGAGGGTGCTGACGTTCGTAGTGGAGTTCAGCAACACGGGACCGATCAAGCCGTGGATCGACATCAACGAATATTTCAAGATGACACTGATCGTGCTGCTGGGCCTCGGAGTGATTTTCGAGTTGCCGGTGGTGGTTTTTATCCTGTCGATATTCGGAATCGTGACGCCGAAGTTCATGATGAAGAACTTCCGCTACGCGATGCTAATCATCGCGGTGGTGGCGGCGGTGGTGACTCCGACTCCCGATGCGATGACCATGCTGATCTTCATGGCTCCTATGGTGGGGCTGTACTTCCTGAGCGTGCTGGTTTCGTACATGGTGGCGCGGAAGAAGAGGAAGCGGCAGGAAAACACGCAGGCATTGGCGCCTGGGCAGGCGAGCTAGTGTGCCGCTACAGGCGTTTTCTTTGGGCTGCTGCGCTGCCACTCGCGCTGCTGGTTATTGGGTGTGGCGCAGGCGGGCGCAATTCCGGCGCCTCCACGAGCGCGGCGGCCGTTGAGGCGGACGCAGCGCCGCCGCCGATTGCTCCCGCGGATGCCGCACCGCCTGCGACGCAAACCGGAGGATTTGACGGCGCAAAAGCGTATTCCTACGTTGTGAAGCTGGTGAGTTTTGGTCCGCATCCTCCCGACACGCCAGCGATCCGCGAAGTGCAGAGTTACATTCGTTCGCAACTGAAGGGCTTTGGGTGTCACGTGGATGTGGACGATTTCCACGCGCAGGCGCCGGTGGGCACGCTAGCGATGGAGAACATCGTGGCAAAAATTCCCGGCACGGGACCGGGCATTATTCTGCTGATGACGCACTACGACACCCTGCGCCTGCCGGGATTTGTGGGTGCGGAGGATAGCGGATCGTCAACTGGGCTGATGCTGGAGATGGCGAGCTTGCTGTGCAAGGAATCGAAAAATCGCAACGCGGTGTGGATCGCGTTTCTGGACGGCGAAGAAGACCAGGCGGATTTTCAAACCGCGGCGCAGGCACAGACCACGTGGAATAATGACGATACGACATTCGGAAGCCGCGAGTTGGCGGCGCGCATGGATCTTTCCGGCGAGCTGAAAAACATAAAGGCGGTGATTTTGGCCGATATGATCGGACAGAAAGACCTCCAGCTTGAAGAGGACACGAATTCGACTCCGTGGCTGCGGGAATTGGTCTGGAAGGTTGCCGACCGGCTGGGATACTCGAACGTATTCAGCACGCGGCAAAACACTGTGACCGACGATCACCAGCCGTTTCTGGAGCGCGGAGTGCCAGCGCTGGATGTGATCGATTTGAACGGCTACATCCAGGAAGGGTATTGGCACACGACCGAGGACACACTCGACAAGCTGAGCCCACGGAATATCGCGATCGTGGGCCAGGTGATTTTAGCGTCGGTGGGGGAGCTGCAGGGGAAATTTCGGCGATGAGATGAAAAGCAGCTCCCTCACCGCCATCCCCGCCCAAGTGCGTCGGGGCTGGGTTCGGGGTGACAGCTTCTCGGTGGACGTTGAGATTTTAGAGCAGGTTCCTCGCGCCGACGAAAGGCGTCGGCACTCGGAATGACAACCTTTGGATATCGTGCGTGACTTTAGGCGCGACCAGGACGCGGGCCACGCAAGAGACGCGCGGGAAGCATCAACATTGCGGCAAGCAGAGCGAGCGCGCCACCCACCGCAATTCCGAAGATCCGAAACGGCAGCAAGAACAGCCACACAATCGGATAGAGGATCAGCGCCAATAACGCCAGCGGCCAGCAAAGTACCAGCAGCACGCACCACAAAAGAAATGTGGCCATAGCGAGCGGATCGCCTCCTGCAACAAGATACGCGCAGGCGGCGCGATTTGTTTCGTAGATGCGCTGGTGCCTCGCCTGGCGTGTTTCGAGGTCTATCGGGAGCGCAGGATGACCGGCGCTGTTCGCAGAAGCTGTGTTACATTTTTCAGCGAATGCAAACAATCCAAGTGCGCAGTTTGATGGGAGATTACGATGTTTGCTGCGCGAGCGGCGCACTTGCGCACGCCGGTTCGCTGATCGCGGGGTTGGGCGAGACGACGGGCACGTTCGTGCTGTCTTCGCCTCGCGTGTGGAGACATTGGGGCCGCGCGGTGATGAAAAACGTGCCGGGCGCGGCGCGAAAGCCGATTTTGTTTGACGACGCAGAGGCAGCGAAGCGGCTGTCGGCGGTCGAACACATTGCGCGGGAGCTGGTGCGCGCCGGCGCGGATCGTCACGCGACGGTGGTGGCGGTGGGCGGCGGTGTAGTTGGCGATGTGGCGGGATTCGCGGCGGCATCGTATTTGCGCGGGGTGCGCGTCGTCCATATTCCTACGACGTTGGTGGCGCAGGTGGACAGCTCGGTTGGCGGAAAGACTGGAGTGAACCTGCCCGAAGGGAAAAATTTGGTCGGTGCCTTTTATCCGCCGAAGCTCGTGATTGTGGACCCGCAGATGCTGGGCACGTTGCCGCACCGGGAGTTCCGGTCGGGCGTGTACGAGGTGGTGAAATACGGCGCAATTGCCGATGCGGCGCTATTCAAATTTCTCGAAGAACACATGCGCGAGGTGCTGCGGCGCGATGCGGAGGCGCTGGCGTTTATCATCGGACGAAGTATTGCGATCAAAGCGCGCGTGGTGAACAAAGATGAGCGGGAAAACGGCTTACGGCAGATCCTGAATTTCGGGCACACGCTCGGCCACGCGCTGGAAGCGGCAACGAATTACCGTCGATTTCTGCATGGAGAAGCGATCGCGTGGGGAATGATTGCGGTGGCGATGATGGGGCTGGCGGCGGAGCGGATACCGTTGATGGATGCGTTTCGAATCGTGCGGCTGACGGCGTCTGTGGGGCCGCTGCCCAGCGTGCCGGAGATTCCTGCAGAGGAGTTGCAGCGCATCATGCTGGGCGACAAGAAAGCGCGGGCCGGTCGCGTACTGTGGGTGGTGCCGAGCCAGATTGGGAAGACGGAGTGGGGAATCGAAGTGCCATGGCCGCTGGTGATGAAGGCTGTGGGATCGCTGCCGGAGGTAATGGCGGAGGCGCGCAGCACCCCGATGGTAAAGAACGCGGCGCGAGCGACGATGCGCAAACGGCAGCGATAGCGACCTCGCGGCCAAAGGGCGCTCTTGAAGACTCACGATGGCGATGGCAATGACAACTGGGGAAACGGTGCCGCTATCGGGAACACGTCCGGAAGGCGCGCGCGACGAGCGCGAAGCGGCCGCGCACGTGCGGGAGATGTTTGGCCAAATTGCGCCGCGATACGATTTTCTGAATCATCTGCTATCCCTATCGCTCGACCACGTGTGGAGGCGGCGCACGGCGCGACGATTCGCGCACATTCTGCGGCGTCCGGAGGCGCGCGCAATCGACGTCTGCTGCGGGACGGGCGATTTGGCGTTTGCGCTGGCGCGCGAGCGGAAGCGTGCGTTGCGAGCGAGCGGCGAGACCGCGACGGCGATTCCAGTGATTGGCAGCGATTTCGTCGAGCCGATGCTGGAGCGCGCGCGTGATAAGGCGCGGTCGGCGGGGCATCGTGCCGTATTCGCCGCGGCGGATGCACTGCGGTTGCCGTTCGCGGACGCGAGCGCTGATCTTGTGACTACGGCTTTTGGTTTTCGCAACCTGGCAAATTACGAAAGCGGACTGCGCGAAATCGCTCGCGTGTTGCGGCCGGGCGGGGAAGTGGGCATTCTGGAATTCACCGAGCCGGGAGCGGGGCCGTTGGCGGCGGTATTTCGTTTCTATTTTCGGCGTGTTCTTCCGTTGGTCGGCGGCGCGATATCGGGAAATCGCGAGGCGTATCGGTATCTGCCGGGATCGGTGGCGAAGTTTCCTTCATCGGCGGAACTGGCGAGGTTGATGGAGCGCTGCGGATTCAGCGATGTGCGCGTGAGCAGGTGGAACTTCGGGAGCGTGGCGCTGCACACGGCGACTCGCCACTGAACGCGCGAATCGGAAGTCGCAAACGGCCCCACACCCTGTGCCCTACGCCTACCGAAAAAATGGGTTAGGATAACGCTTCATGCCGGATACCAAGCGCAACTCGATTGTCGATCTTCGCAGCGACACGGTGACGCGGCCGACGCCCGCGATGCGCCGCGCGATGGCGGAAGCGGAGGTCGGCGACGACGTTTACGGCGAAGACCCCACGGTGAATCGCCTGGAGCAGCGTGCCGCAGAAATTTTCGGACGCGAAGCGGGGCTTTTCGTCCCGACAGGATCGATGGGGAATTTGCTCGCGATCAAGACGTGGACGCGGCCGGGAATGGAAGTGATCTGCGAGAGACGCGCGCACATCGCGAATTACGAGCTGGCGTCGATTTCAGCGATTGCGGGCTGTATGCCGTACACAGCATTGGCGCCGGGAGGGATTCTGACTTGGGAGCTGATCGAGCCGCTAATTCGCCCGAAGGTGTATTACTACGCGCAGACGGGCCTGGTTGAGTTGGAGAACACGTCGAACATGCACGGCGGGACAGTTTATCCGCCTGCGGTGACGGAGGAGATCTGCGAGCGCGCTCACGTGTCCGGTCTGCCCGTGCACCTCGACGGGGCGCGCATATTCAACGCGGCGGTGGCGCTCGGACGCGACGTGCGCGAGATCACCCGGCATTGCGACTCAGTGATGTTCTGCCTGTCGAAGGCGCTGGGGGCTCCGGTCGGATCGATGCTGGTGGGCTCGCAGGAGTTCATTCGCAAGGCGCGCATCGGGAGGAAGTTGCTCGGCGGGGGAATGCGACAGGTGGGCGTGCTGGCGGCCGCGGGGCTTGTGGCGCTCGAAGAGACGCCGAAGATCTTGCATCGCGACCACGAAAATGCGCGTTATCTGGCCGAGGGCCTGGCGCAAATTCCGGGAATTTCGATCGATAGCGAGGCGGTGGTAACGAATATCGTAATTTTCAGCGCAGCCGAGACGGGGCTTTCGGCCACGACGATTGGCGATGAACTGGCGCAGCAAGGGATTCTCTGCGGCCCGCGAGATAAGTTCACGATCCGAATGGTGACGCATTACGATGTGGACCGCGCCGGAATCGAGAGGACGCTCGCGGCTATGCGCGCCTTACTGACGAAAACACCAGCGTAAAAGCCACTACAGTCCTGCTTCGCGGTTTATTCCTCGCGGCCGCCGTTTGCGCATTGCATCGGACTGCACAGTTTTTACCGCGCTCTGTTAAACTGCGTAGTTTGATGGGTCACTTTATACAAGAAGGGAAGCAGTCATCTTGAAACCCCGGCCTTTCTGGATTGCGGTGTCGGTTCTTTGTACGCTCGCCATCGCCGGTTGCAGCAGCAAAACCAGTGAACAGCCTCAGCAGCCCCCTCCACCGACGGCTACCGTCGATCCCGCCACAGCAGGCGATATCATCGGCAGCGTGCGGTTAGAGGGCCGCCCGCCCGATTTCCGCCCGATCGACATGAGTGCCGAGCCCACATGCGTGAAGGCGAATCCCAAGCCCGTGGTTCCGCCGATTGTCGTTACCGGCGAGCACGGCGCGCTTGCGAACGTGGCGGTGTACATCAAATCCGGACTCGGCCGCTACAAGTATGACGCGGCGACAACGCCCGTGGTACTGAACCAGAAGGGCTGCATGTACGAGCCGCGCGTGCTGGCGCTGCAGGTGGGCCAGCCACTCGAAGTACACAATGAGGATCCGACCGTGCACAACATCAACGTGCGCGCACGAGATAATCACTCCTGGAACCGTTCGGAGGAGCCGGGCGAGCCGCCGTTCACCGAGACTTTTGCTCATCCCGAG
>JASHWB010000417.1 GCA_030044295.1 Candidatus Acidiferrales bacterium | reverse complement strand
GCCGCTCCTAGTGCTTGGCAATCAGACGCGGCCGGAGGAACGGGCGCAAGTGCTCGACGCCGGCGCGGACGATCTGATGCAGAAGCCGTTCTCGTTTTCGGAGCTATCGGCGCGGGTGCGCGCCCTCGTGCGGCGAGGCGGACGCACGGCAGAGATGGTGCTGCGGGTTGACGATCTGGAGCTCGACCGGGTAGAGCACCGCGTGAAACGCGCGCAGAAAAGAATCGAGCTGACACCGAAGGAATTCGCGCTGCTCGAATACCTGATGCGCAACAGCGGGCGACGCGTGACGCGGGCGGAAATCATCGAGCACGTGTGGAACCTGAACTTCGACACGATGACGAACGTGGTGGATGTGTACATCAACTATGTGCGCAAGAAGGTGGACGGAACCTCGGAGCGAAAGTTGATTCACACGATTCGGGGCGTGGGATACCAACTACGGCCGCCGACGATGGCAGGTGCGGCTCTGGAGACGCAGCGGGTGCCTTCGGCAGCCTCGAACTAGGTAATCGGTCGAAGCGGTCCACTCAGGCAAAGTGCGAGCGAGTAAGGGCAAATCCGAATCCGGCGAGGGAAACACAAATGTCAGCAGCCAGCCTGGCGGTGACGAGTGGCAGTTGCAAGAAGCGTTTGGTCGCGAGTCGGCACACGGATCTACAGGCGGACCTGTTGAATTCGCTTTCGTCCGCCGGGTGTGCGTCCCCGGAAGCGCTGAGTGCCGAAGCCCTAACGAGGCCGGGCGGCCCACGCGCACGACTAGTGGAGGCGAACGCGGGAACGGCTGCTAATCAGGCGGTCCTGAAGTTCACGGCAACGTTTACATCCGTCGATGAAGCGCAGCGCGAGAAGGTGCTGCTCGATCACTTGCCGCAAGTGCAGTACATCGCGCGAAGAATTCACGACCGCCTGCCTCCACAAGTGCTGCTAGAGGATCTCGTTCATGCGGGAATTCTCGGGCTGATCGACGCCGTACGAAAGTACGATCCGGGCAAGAACGTTCAGTTGAAGCACTACGCCGAGTTTCGCATTCGCGGCGCCATTCTGGACAGTCTACGCCAAGTGGACTGGAGCCCGCGGACACTGCGCCGCCAAGCGCGCCGGCTCGAGCAGGCCATATGCGATTGCCGGGCGCGGCTCGGACGCGATCCTAGCGAGCCGGAAATAGCCGCACAACTGAACATCAGTCTCGACGGCCTACAGCAACTGCTTGGTGATCTGCGGGGGCTTGATATCGGCAGCCTGCAAACCGAAGCGAGCGAATCGGCGGATGAAGTGTCACAGCCGCGCGCCGCCGACGAGGAGAACGATCCGTATCAGCAGACGCTGCGCTCGGAATTGAACGGCCTGCTAGAGCGAGCCATGGGGGAGCTTCCGGACCGCGAGCGGCAAGTCCTGGCTCTGTATCACTACGAAGAGCTGACGATGAAGGAAGTGGGAGCGCTGCTGAAGATTGGCGAATCGCGCGTCTCGCAGATTCATTCCGCAGCGCTGCTGCGTCTTCGCGGGCGCATGTGCGAACTGACTGGATGGGCGCCAAGGTACGGCGGCCAGGAGCAGGCCGCGACGACTACAGACCGGCAATCGTGCGTGGAAAACGGTGCGGCGGCCGTAATGGCTTCGCATTAAAACGCGGCTCTTCGACGGACTTAGGAAATTGGAGGACGCTGGAGGTGCCAGGTAGTGTGCGCCTGGAGCAGGTTTGCCGCGGCAATGACCAGGTGATCGTTGCGGACGCGAGCCAGAAACTGAATTCCGGCCGGCAGCTTTTTCGACGTCAGCCCGCAAGGAACGCTCATCGCGGGCAATCCGCAAAGATTTCCGATTCCACCGACGGGATCGGCAAAGCTGAGATCCATCTCGAGATTGGTGCTCAGAGGCGTAGCTGCGACCGGTAGCGTGGGCGCGGCAATCACATCGAATTGGTCGAATAGGACGTCCACTTTTTTCTGAAACACGCCGCGAATTTGCAAAGCGAGCATGTAGTCAGAAGCGGAGACCGTCTGGTTCACATAGCCGCCGATTTGCCCGAGCGGATCGGCAAGCTCGGCTACTCTGCCGGAATCGATCAGATCGCGGAAGGCGGCAGCTCCCTCGACGGAGACGATCGTTCCGGCGGCAGCCTCGTAAGGGCCGTCGGGCAGTTTTGCGTCGGATACGTGCGCGCCACTCGCCTCGATAACATTCAGCGCGGTCATAGCAGCCGACGCGATTTCCGGATCCGGCTTTTGCCAGGCATTCGTGAGCCAGCCGATGCGCAACGGCTCCGCCGGCAGTGCGGGCCATTGAAAGTCCGCGTCCTGCGGCGGCAGGGAACTGCGGTCGAGGGGATCGTGGCCCGCGATCGCGGACAAGATGATGGCGCAATCTTCGGCCGAGCGCGCGAGCGGCCCGATTTTGTCGAGCGAATACGCTAGAGCCATCGCGCCGTAGCGACTGACGCGTCCAAACGTAGGACGCAATCCGGAGACTCCGCAAAACGCCGAAGGGCAAAGAATCGAACCCCACGTTTCGGTGCCGATGGCGAACGCGGCGAGAGCGGCTGAAGCGATTGCACCGGACCCACTCGAGGAGCCGCACGTCCAACAGCCTTCGTTCCAGGGATTTTTCGCGGGGCCGGTGAGCGAAGCCGAGGCATAGCGATAATTCATTCCGCCAGCCAGCTCGATCATGGCCGCTTTGCCGATCAGGATGGCGCCGGCGCGATTGAGGCGCTCGATCACGGTGGCGTCGAAGTCAAATCTTTGATTGGCGAAAGGTTTCGCGCCCCAGGTGGTGGGGTAGCCCTTTACGGCAAGGAGATCCTTCGCCGCGTATGGAATGCCGTGTAGCGGGCCTCGATATTGTCCGGCGGCAATTTCTTTCTCAGCGGCGTGGGCTTGCGCAAGGGCCAGGTCGCGGGTGAGCGTGACGTAACAACTAAGCTGTGCGTTCAGCCGCTCGCTTCGCGCGAGATAGCTTTCCGTCAGCTCGACCGGAGAAATTTCGCGAGCGCGAATGCGCTGGCCGAGTTCGCTGACAGGAGCGTAGAGGACGTCTTCAGCGAGCATGCGTCACTCTCGCCCGGGCTTCGGGCTGCCATCTTTGTCAGACGGATCGGGGTAAAGCTTCAACACGTTTCCAGGCTGGTCGGCATTCCCAAGCGGAAACTTACGCATGGCATCGAGTGGCTTCTGACCCTCGCGCACCAGCCGCCGGATATCCGCCTTTTGGGCAGGGGAAAGGCGATTGCCGTAGCGACGGAAGATCGCTTGAATCTTCGATTCGATTTCGGCTTCATCGCTGGGCACGGGAGTTGGCTGTTCTGCCGCAGCGAGAGACGATGCAGGCAAGGTCGCAGCCGTTGCGGCAATTGCGGCGCCGCGAGCGAAGTCGCGCCTGGAAAGCTTCGGCGATTTGTCGCTGGGTCTCGACATGATCCTCCAGGTAGGAGCCGCGTTGCTCTGGCGGGAGGTTACTTGACAACGCGCGCGGGGTCAACTGGTTGGCGTTTGGGTGGCGGGTCCGTTGGAATTTTGACAGCTTGCGTAACGATCAAGAAAATTCAACCTGACTCACTACGGGCATTTCGAAAGGTGCGTGACCTATTGGTGACACGGATGGAAAGCAACTCGATTCGGCTGGGGGAGCGCGCTATGATGCCGCTATTCCGGCGGGAACGAACCGAATCGAAGGCCGGTAATCGCGAGCCGCAGCGAGTGGGCGACGCGCGCATCTTCACCAACCCAACGATTTCGCAAGTTAAGGAGACGCACATGAAACACTGGCTATCCAGTTCGCTGGCCCTAGGTGCACTCGTTTTCGCGCTCAGTTTCCCGGTGGCTATGTCGGCGGCGCCGCGCGCGCCACAACCAAAACCCGCGCCCGCGGCTAATGCGGCCGCCGAACCACATCCCGAAATCGAAGCCGCTTTGGCCAATCTTCGCGAAGCCCGCGGACATCTGGCACACGGCGCGCACGATTTTGGCGGGCACCGCGTCGCCGCGATGAAGGCTGTCGACGAGGCGATCCGCGAGGCTGAGACCTGCCTGAAGTACAAATAAGGCGCAGTCCTAACACGCCCGCGCCGAGATTGCGGCGTCCCAAGTTCGCAGGGAACGCCGCAATCAGGGCGCTTGACGTCGAGATATCGATTTGGCGGGACGGCCGTTCTTAGTTGCGTACGTTTTGAGCTATGGGCTGGCTTGGGGCGTGCGCGGCTGGGGCCGGAGCCGGAGCTTTGCCGGAGCGGATTTCATCCGCGATTTTCTGCGCCAGTTTCTGGCTGGTGGTGCAGGTCGGATCAGTGATGCGGCATTCAGCGATCGTCATATTGCAGCCGCACGTGCAGCGCTTGGAATTCATAGCCTTCAGGGCGAGCTTCTTTTGATCGGGAGTCAGTCCCGCGAAACTCACTCCTGGGAGGCTGGTGGCAAGCGCGGCGTTCTTCAGGAAGATCTGCCCCGTATCCTTGAAAGTTTCAATCTTGGCTTGGACAGGCATCCCTAGGAGCGCGCGGATTTCATCGTCGTACACTTCCTTGGGATAGAGGCCAACGTGCTTTTGTACGACGCGGCCTTGGGGATCGATGACGAATGACGTTGGCAGCGCGGGAATTCCGCCGTATTCGTCCGAAAGCGTATCGCTACCCATAACGATCGGATAGTTCATGCCAATCTTGCCGGCGAACTCTTTCACGCCTTCGGGCGGGCCGTCGTCCATGGAAACGCCGATGATCTGCAGCTTGTTTTGAAACTCCTTTTGCAGCTCCATCATCTCGGGGATTTCTTCCTGGCAAGGAGGGCACCAGGTGGCCCAGAAATTCACGATCACCACTTTGCCGCGAAGAGCGGCGGTGGAAACCACTTGGCCGTTGAGATCGTTGACCAGGAAGGGAGGCATCGGCTGAGCGTTGCTGGCGAATTGGATCACGTCTTCGCCGGACGAATCATCCGATTGCTTGCTTGCAGCCGCTGGTCGCGCGTTGGCGGCAACAATTCGAGGCGATCCGGCGACATTCCTTGCCGCGGCGACGCGCAACTCGCGCGCGCCTTCAATGGCGACGGCCAGCGCCACCAGGGCAGCGGTTACGAGAAGAACGACTAGGGCGGATTTTTTCATGGATGGCAGCTGCTCGTAAGAATTATGCGCCAGACGCGAGCCAGAGACAACGGGGCGAAACCAAAGACGCAACGAGTCCGAGCCTTGCGAGGGGCGAGGCGTCGAAATCGGTGGTGCGTTAATAGGTTGCGCGTGCCACGTTTCAATGCGGGATAGCGATTCCCGATTCGATTCGGCGCCGTTGCAGGAGTAGAGTTGGGCTCGATCTAAGTTACTGAAAACGTGAGACTATGCGTCGGCGACATTTTGGGCCGGGATTTGCAAGAGAGAGGTGCGTGGGTCGCGTTCCTCACGATCCGCGTCGCGAAGCGAATGGGGAGGAAGGGGCCCTTTCGTTAGTGGCACGGACCGTTCCCACCTGCCTCTGAGAGGGAAGCTAGGATGGATGACCCCATGGCTCGGCTTCGCCTAGGCTGAGCCAAGTGGAACGCGGCCTTTGGGGGCCCTTGATCCCAAGCAAGGGCCTCCTCCTCCATCTCTCGCCTCGTCCTCGTATCCGTGGTCCATCGATTCTTTCGCATAGATTTAAGTTCCGAAGCAGCCGGGATCCTTGTTGGGACATCGTGCTTGCATTAATCTAATTCATACTATGGGCTGGGCATTTTGTGATCGGCAAGGTTAGGCTTGGAAGGACTTTATGGCTCGAAAGGCTATTTCGCCGACGAAAGAAGCCAACGTTCTACTTAAATCGCGAAGGCGCTGCTGCATTTGCTTTGGCCTCAACCGGGACACCTCGCTGAAACAGGGCCAGATTGCTCATCTCGACGACGATCCAGCTAATGATGCCGAGGATAACTTGGCGTTTCTCTGTTTTGATCATCACGACCGATATGACTCCAAGACTCGTCAAAGCAAGAATTTTACCCTGATGGAGGTGAAAAGATTTCGGGGCGAACTCCACTCTGCAATCGCACAG
>JASHWB010000416.1 GCA_030044295.1 Candidatus Acidiferrales bacterium | reverse complement strand
CTTGGCTGTCGCCGTATTCCTCTCAAAATGCCGCACACCGATTACGCCATCGCCACTTACTACATCATCGCCACGGCCGAGGCCAGCTCGAATCTGGCTCGTTACGATGGCGTGCGCTACGGCCTGCGCGTCTCTGGCTCGACGCTCACCGAAATGTACCGTCAGACCCGCGACCGCGGCTTTGGCCCTGAAGTGAAGCGTCGCATCATGCTCGGCACGTATGCACTCTCGGCCGGCTACTACGACGCTTACTATCTTCGCGCCCAAAAAGTCCGCACGCTGGTCGCGCGCGACTTCTTCGATGCATTCCAAAAGGTCGACGCCATCGTTACGCCGACAGCCCCCACTCCCGCCTTCCGGCTCGGCGAAAAAGCGGCCGATCCTTTGCAGATGTATCTCGCGGACATTTACACCGTCACTGGTTCGCTCGCTGGCGTCCCGGGCATATCCGTTCCCTGCGGAAAAACCTCCGCAGGCCTGCCTGTCGGAATGCAAATTTTCGGCCCGCATTTCGGCGAATCCCGCGTGCTGCAAATCGCTCGCGCCCTTGAGCAGGAGCTGCGCTGAGGCTCACGTGGCAGCTTATTCCTCCGTTAAGCTGTAGAAATCTTCCGTCAATTGCATTGTTTTTCCGGATATGGAGAAACTCCGCCATTGGCTAGTTTTACGGGAACGCTTTGAAGATCGGGGTAAGTTATTCATTTTCAATGACCTGTATCGGGGCTAGCCTTTTGGTTTGCCCGCTCTGGTACGGAACTGCCATTGCATACGGCTGCCCCACTTTATAACCTGGCATCACGTTGCAACCGAGACTGAGAGGCCAGAAATGGTCCGAGTCAAAACCAGTCAGAAGTTCTTCACCGAGGAAGAAGTATCGAAGCTGACGGGCATTTGCCGCGAGCACCTGCGCGGCTTAGCCCGCAACAAGCACCTCGGGACGCTTGCGCGCGTGGCCGAAGCGGTCGATCCGGAGACGTGGCTTTTCTCGCACACCGATCTGCTGATCGTGAATCGCTTGCAGCCTCGCTGCGAGCATTAATCGAGCGATCGCGCACCGCGCGCCGGCTCCAGCGGTTGTTGCGGCATCTTTTTCCTCAAAGCGTTTGCCACATCTGCATGCCCTGCGATAACCTTCAGGCTTCGACCAAATTCTTCCGCTGCGCATCTATTTGATTTGAGGCGACCGGTAGATGTCTCGCACGCGCTACTTTGTGAGAGCCGCTTCGGCAACGCTGATGATCGCAGCCGCACTCACTTTTGCGGCCATCGGTTCCTCATGGCTCTTAGCGCAATCCTCTAGCGCGCCGGCGCAATCTAGCGCATCCGACTCAACCCCCAAATCCGGGCACTACGTCTCGGTTCTGCCTCATGGCACCAAGTTGATGCTGAAAAATGGCAGTTACGAGCTTGTGAGCGAATATTACGTGCAGGGTGACCGCGTGAAGTACTACGACGTCGATCGGGCACAGTGGGAGTTTATTCCGACCGCACTCGTCGACTGGGACGCAACGAAGAAGCAGGAAGCAGAAGAAGAAGCGGGTCAGGATGCGCTTCTCGCAAAGGTAAAGAAGCAAGAGGACCAACACGACGCCACGCAGTCCCTGGATATCGACGCGAGCCTAGAAATCGCCAAGGGAGTTTTTCTGCCGCCGGGCGTGGGACTTTTCGCCTTCGACGGCAAATCCGTGATCCAGGTGCCGCAGGCGCAAACCGATTCGCAGCTTTCCAAAAAGCATCTTCTCGAACAGGTCCTGGTGCCTGTGCCCATCATCCCCACTCGCCACGTGATTTCGATTCCAGGAGCACACTCGAAATTCCGGCTGAACAGTCAGCCGGAGTTTTACCTGCGAACGGATGACTCTCGTACGCCGGACGTGGAGCTGATTCGAGCGAAGGTCCATCGCGGCGACCGCCAGGTGATGAATCTGGACCAGCTGATGGGAGCCGAGCACACCACAAGCGATACGCTCTCGATGCAACAATGGGACGTGGCGAAAGGCGTTTATCGCTACACGCTCGGAGAAAAGCTGCCGCGCGGTGAATACGTGGTTGCTGAAATTCTGCCGAACGAAGGCATGAGCCTCTACGTCTGGGATTTCGGCGTGGATTAATCGCAATCTGTCGTCACTTAGCGTAGGCAAACCCAAAGGCCACTGCCCTCATTCGAGCCGTCCAATAGGTATCGGGCATGACCGAACTGCCCACGCTCACAAACCGAGCGCTGGGGCACCCACAGAACATACTCTGGCGTAACGTGCAGCGGTATCATGGCTCACGAAAGTTCGCATCTACGTTGGCGCGGAGAGCGCGGGCCACCCGCCCTCGTCACTTCCTAGCGGAACGGTGTACGTCTGCCGCTAAACATCTTCGTGAAGCACGACCGGAGCCAATCACAGGAGAGCTGGATGTCCGATAGCGAAGGCCCCAAAACCAAGGAGGAGTTAGCTGATCTCCTGGAGGCCTGCAGGGCTGTTCAGCGTAAATGGAACAAATGGACCTTAATCACCACCATCCCGTTTTTGCTGAGCTGCACGGGTGTCCTGCTCTTCTCAGACGAGGGGCCATTTTTCGCGTACGCGCTATGGGGCAGGTTTTTCATAGTTCTTTGGATGATCTTACTCATCCCGTTCGCGATCTGCATTGGGATGTCTCTTGGGATGGCTCTCACTGGCTGGTCTTATCTTTGCAAACTGAAAAAGAAGGAAAAGGAGTTGCGCAGCCCTCGTTCCTAGCTCGCCAACTTCAACGCGCTCACGCCGGGTTCCTCGAGCCCCGATTTCGAATTTGGGGTGCCCAACGCTCGGTTTTTGAGCGTGGGGCTGATCTGCCCCCGCAGTCTGCGCACGAGATCATACGACACTTCGCTCGGCGCGAGGCGTCAGGCAGCGGTTGAGGGCTGAGGTTGGAGGACACCGGCGAGAA
>JASHWB010000415.1 GCA_030044295.1 Candidatus Acidiferrales bacterium | reverse complement strand
ATTGCGGCGTCGAAAATCTCCTTTATGCAAACCAATCCGCGGGTGGCAGCTTTCCGTCTCGCGGATGCTCGGTTCAGACTAGGCCAGCCATACTCCGTCAGAGAATCGGGGTTTTCCTCGAGGCCAAGGTTGCTGTCATCAGAAAGAGCCAGGGCGCCGGCCCTGGCTGCTTTCTGACTAGCTGACGCAGGCTAGTTCGCCGTTTCCGGTTAGGCGCTCATCACCTTCTGCAGCATCCGCCGCGCGTCACCGTACGGATCGTCCACAGCCTCGCATTTATCGTTCAGAATCATCACCGCGCGTTTCGTTTCATCGAAAGCCGGCCAGTGCGGAAGCCCGGCATGGTTTGGATTACCGGTGCGTGCAAACGCGGTCCATGCGCCGCTGACTTTTGCAGCTAGCGCGTAACGGTCCTGCCCGCTGCCCGTCATCGATTTGCATTCGTCCACAATATCGAAGACGAACGGGATTTCTAGCGTGTGGAACGTCCTCAGCTTTCCGTCTCGGACCGGCGATCGCCACGTGAAATAGTATTGATACACGGGCGCGCCTTGTTGGGCCGCCTTGCGGTCCGCCTCGACGAGCACTCCTTGCCGGAACGTCGCGTCCGAGGCGATGATAAGGTATAGATCCGTATTGCTCGCCTTCGGACGTCCCTTCCGATAAACAGCAATTAGCTCATCCACTTGTGCATCGTTCGCGCGCCGCAATGTTTGCTTCACATGGGCGTGCAAACTCGCGTCGTCAATCGGATCGAGAATCTGGTTAGGGAAGAACGTCACTTCCGTCTCGACGGTTCCAATCAGCAGCGGAATATCCTTCGAAGTCCCCGGTGCTGTTGGACTGAACGGATCGGTTGGAAGCGTGCTGCCGTCCACAACCGGGGCCATCACCAGGGAACCTGAGCCCGGCATGCCGTTGCCGGACATCTCGCCCATTACTTGCAGCAGTTGTTCCATAGGTGTTTGCTGCAGCTTTGCGACGTCGTTCGTTTGCAGTCCCAGCTTTTGCATCAACGCTTCGGCCGATTTCGTGGCCCGTTCGCGAGGTGCGCCCGTCACTGCTGCGCCGCTTTCTACGATCGCGCGGTGAAACAGACCGCGCGCCGGAGGCATAGCCATCAACGTGCTCACTTTGCCCCCTCCGCCGGACTGTCCGAAGATCGTCACGTTGCCGGGATCGCCTCCAAACGCCGCGATGTTGTCGCGAACCCATTCGAGTGCGGCGACGATATCCAGCATTCCCGCGTTGGTGGCCCGCGCGAATTGTGCGCCACCTAGGTCTGCAAGGTACGTGAACCCAAATACGCCGAGTCGATGGTTCAGCGTGATCGCAACCACGTCGTGCTTGCGCGCCAGTTCCGTCCCGTCGTAGCAAGTAAACGCACCCGATCCTGTCGTGTACCCCCCACCGTGCAGCCAGACCATCACCGGACGCTTGTGCGCCGCTCCCAAGCTTGCCGTCCAGATATTCAGGCAAAGACAGTCTTCGCTCATCGGTCCGCCCGGGTCCATCACCTCCACTTCCGGAGGAACCATGCCGTGAAATTGGCTGTCGAGCTGCGGCGCGCGCGGTCCAAAGTCGATTGCTTCCCGGACGCCAGACCAAGGTTCTGATTTTCCCGGCGGCATGAATCGGCCCGTCCCACCCGTCGGAGCGCCGTACCGTACTCCCTTGAAAACGTGCACTCCCCGGCGCTGCGTTCCGCGAAGTTTACCGGCCGTGGTTTCAACGACCGCGCCTGTCGTGCCCGTTTCAGCCGCCAGCGCATTCACTCTTCCGCTCATCAGAAGCCCCGCCAAACTTCCCAAGCCGATAAACGAACGCCTGTCCATATCTGCGCCTCCGATCCACCCCGAACGTCTGCGCCAAAATACCTCACTGCTCGATCCTCAAAATCAGACAGGGCATTGGGCTACGCCGCGCGTCCCCAGAGTTTCTCCGACGCGATCTTCGCGCCTTCCGCCAGGGCGCGGAATTTCATCCACGCAAACGCGGGGAAAACCGGCCCAAACCCTGCAAATGTTCCGAATCCACAGTCGCTTCCGGCCATCAGCCGTTCGCGTCCGACCACATCCGCGTAACGGAGCAACCGCTGCGCGATCACTTCCGGGTGCTCCACGTAATTGATGCTTGACGCGATCACGCCGGGAACCAAAACCTTGTCCTCCGGCAGCTTGATCCTGGTCCATGCTTCCCATTCATGCTCGTGCCGGGGATTCGCGCCCTCCACCAACAGCGCCATCGGCTTCGCTTTGATGACGATCGGGAAAATCTTCATGCACGACATGTCGTGAACGTGCGAGCCTTCGTAGTTTCCCCAGCAAACGTGCATCCGCACGCGATCCGCCGGCACCTTCGCCAAGGCGTGATTCAGGGCTTCCACTTGCATCTCCGCGTAGCGCAAGAACTCCTCATCGCTCAAATTTTTGAATCGTGAATGCCGCCCCATCGCCAAATCGGGACAATCGAGTTGCAGCAGTAAGCCGGATCTGACGATCATCTCGTACTCTTCGCTCATCGCGTTTGCCAGCGCTTCTAGATACGCCTCGTGTGACGGATAGTACTCGTTTGGTTGAAGCACCGCGATTGTCCCGGGCGAAACCGCGTTCATGAAGCCCTCGGTCACTTTGGCTTTCGCCATCGCCTCCTTCATGTGCGCGATGTCAGTTTCCACGGGCTTGAGGTCCCGCACTTTGATGGGGCCTTTGCATACTGGCCGGCGATACGTTGCGGACGCTCCCATCTTAACGAGCCGGTCGCGATACTCGGGATAATCGTCCAGGTCCTGTGGCGTCGGCCGCGCCGAGTCGCCTTCGAATCCCGTCAGCCGGTGGCGAATGTAGGTCGCGTAGCTAATCTTGCTCATTTCGCCGTCGCTGGCGATGTCGATCCCGGATTCCGCCTGCGTCTTCACCACATCGGCCACCGCTCGCCGCATCACCTCGTCGAATTGCGCTGCGTCATAGTCTTCGCCACGGTCTTGCGCGAAAAGCAGGTCCACTACTTCCTGCGGACGCGGCAGGCTGCCCACGTGGGTGGTAAGAATTCGGTCTGTGCTCTGCTTCATCGGAGTCCCTTTGCGGCGTCGCTGATTTTATTGCGGGTCAGAAAATACGCCCCTCATGGTTTGCCTTGCAACTGAATTGTGAACCGCTTTCGCTGCTTTGATCGACGTCACGGGACTGCCGAATCCCATCGCACGCCTTGGTATATACTGCCCGCCATGGACGCTCCCAATTTCGAATTTCACATGAGCCGCCTGGAGCTGGTCATCGCCGGTCCCGGAAAAGTCTCCGAACTGGGCAAAGAGCTGGACCGCCGCGGTCTGAAACGCGCCATCATCGTTACTGGAAAGACGCTCGGCGCGTCCTTGCTTCTCGAAAAACTCACTGCGGCAATTGGTTCGCGCTGCGCGGGCGTTTTTCGCGGCGCGAAACAGCACGTGCCATCGAGTTCCGTTCAGCAATTGCGCGCCGAAATCGAGCGGTTGAACGCCGATTCGCTCATCAGCTTCGGCGGCGGTAGCCCGATCGACACCTGCAAGGTGGCCAGCCATGCGTTCCTTCCCTCCCGCGAATTGATCCACATCGCCGTCCCGACTACCTTGTCGGCTGGCGAATACACGCATGCCGGGGGCGTCACCGACGAAGCTACGATCGTCAAAT
>JASHWB010000414.1 GCA_030044295.1 Candidatus Acidiferrales bacterium | reverse complement strand
AAAATCCGCACCCTTCGCAAACTGCGCGAAGAGTGCGGCACCCGGAAAATCAAGAGGTCAGCACCCTTCGGTTTAGCTGGGGGAAGCGGCAACTCAGCGTGAAAGATGCCGGAGAAAAGGCAAAATCCGCACCCTTCGCAAACTGCGCGAAGAGTGCGGCACCCGGAAAATCAAGAGAAAGTCCACAGCCTTCGGCTTAGCCTCGGGGTAAACGGCGCCCGAAAAATCAAGGCACCCGGGAAGGCTCCGACTGGTTTTGACGCCAGGGGTCACGACGGTTCTCGATCGGGCGTACACGTTCCGGCCTCTCCAAACTGGTAATGGCGGTAGCTGCTCCAGCCCCAAAGACCGGGATCGTCCACCAAACCCCGCTTGACCGGATTCATGTGCATGTAGTGAAGTTTCTCGAAAATCTTTTTCCTGCTCCAGACGTTAAAGTCGTAAAAGCGCCGTTGCCAAAAAGCTGTGTCGTCTTGCACGCCCGCCGCTCGCGAGACTCGCTGTTTAAGCACCTGCATGATCGTGGACGGGGTGCCAGTTTCAGGCTCCGACACCAGCAAGTGGACGTGTTCCGGCATCACTACATAGCCAACTAGAAGGAACGAATACTTGGTTCTCGCGTCATTGAGTGCTTGGAGGAAAATATCGCGATTCGTCGGTGAACCGAGCAGCGGAAGGCGGCGGTGACAACTGCACGTGATGAAGTGAAGATGATGGTCTCCGTAGCGCCTCTCCAGGGGATTTCGATTGATGTACATCGGCCGGAACATATCAGAGAAAGGGCAAAATCCGCACCCTTCGCAAACTGCGCGAAGAGTGCGGCACCCAGAAAATCAAGAGAAGGTCAGCACCCTTCGGTTTAGCTGGGGGGAAGCGGCAACTCAGCGTGAAAGATACCGGAGAAAAGGCAACATCCGCACCCTTCGCAGAGCACGCGAAGAGTGCGGCACCCGGAAGACCGAGAGAAAGTCCACGCCCTTCGCGAACTGCGCGAAGGGTGCGCAGCGGGCGGCGCCGCGTACGGATGAGGAGATTTGGGCGGGCGGCGCGTAAACTTGCGGAGCGCGGATCGTCGATGGGGTTACAATCGCTCGCGGGCGATGCGATGGTGACTCGGAGGATCGAATAGCATGAATAACATCACGCTCCAAATACTGAGCACGCTGGCGATGCTGGGCCTCGCGTTTATCTTCATCGGCATGCCGATCTGGGGCATTGTGGCGTTGTGCCAGAGCCGCAAGAGACGCCCTGCGGAACACAACTGATAACGGACGGCGGGCGCTCGGCAACCCGGAAGCGCCGCCCAACAGCAGATCCCTCGTCGGCCAGAATGCGGCCTCTGTCGGGATGACAACGTCGGTGTTAGCGGCGGGCGAGAGGTTTGTGGAGAGGGTGTCATCGCAAAGTGCGCGAAGGACACGCGGGGAACCAGGGGAGCCAGTCTCCGGAGTGAAGCATACGGGACAAGAGGAAAAATCCGCACCCTTCGTAAACTACGCGAAGAGTGCCCTTCGACTGACGCTCAGAGTAAACGGTACCCGGAAGATCAAGAGAAATCCGCACCCTTCGCAAAACACGCGAAGAGTGCGGCACCCGGAAAACCGAGCAGCGCTACTGATTTGCCGGGGGCGGGGGAGCATTTGGTGGTGCTCCCTGCGAATTGGCCGGTCTACGCGCACGCCGCATCGGCTCTGTTCGTGCACCGCGTTGCATGCCCGGCTGCGGGCCCCGCCGGTCGCGGAAGAGTTGACGTATTTTCTGCCTCTGCTCGGGCGTAACTTCCTGCTTCAACGTCACGCGGAAATCGACCGACGACTTCTGAAGCGCCAACTGCGCGGCGCCGACTTGCTGGAGCTTGCTGTCGATCGCGTCGCGGTCGGGGGTTTGCGCCGACAAAAGGTTTTGGAGATCAATTCGCTGAATTTCCAGATTGGCGCGGTCCTGGATCTGCTCTTTTCGAAAGCTCGCGATGTCTTGTTCGAGTTTGGCGGCCTCTTGGTCGCTGATCCCTACTTGTTGACGGATCTGAGGATCGCGCAGGGCGCGCTCGATGCCTGCTTGCCCTCGATCGCGGCCGAATCCTCGCCGTCCTGGCCCGAAGCCCGGACGCATGCCACCTGCCCGTCTGTCGCCTGCGCCCCAGGAGCCGAAGCCGCGCTGCGGGCCAGGCCGTCCCCATGCTCCCATGCCGCGTCCGCGCATCCCGGGACCTCCCGCGCCTCGGTCAGCTGACGCCGATTGCGGAGGGGGAGGATTGTCCGCCGGTCCCTGCTGCGCCAGTAGCGGCGTACAACCTAGCGCCAGGACCAAAGCGGCAACTGCTAGTTTCGGCTGAAGTGGCATATGAGTGTTCTCCGTGTTAGAAGCTAACGGTCGTTATAGGGAGTTCCGTCCAAGCGGCCAAAAGTTCCCGAGTTTTTCGGAAGTCGTAGAGAATGCAACGGTAACCCACGACGAAGAGAGCGAATCGGACGGGATGGAGCGAGCGAAAGCGCGCTGCCGAGGGTAGAACAGAAAGGCTGACCGGATAGGGCGACCGGGTATAGAATCATCGTTCCTAGCCAATGAGATGCGTCGCGCGGGTTCGCCCTCGAACCTCGGTTCGGACAACCTAACGCCCCCGGTTCGCCACGCATCTAAATCGCAAACGAACGACGAATAGGTGCAATTATCCCGTGACTGGAAACACGATTAGACGCTACTGCGCTGTGCTTTTTTTGAAGGCTCCTTGCCGGGGCCGATTTTCACGGCCCGTTACCGGGGGTAGTTTCTCGCGGCCCCTTGCCCAGGCCAATCCATCACGGCCCCTTGCCGGGGCCATTGGCGTTTTGCTCGCAGTTTTCGCTGTGACGCTTTTCGCCGTCTCGCCGGTCTTTGCGCTGCCGCATCGGGCCGGCGCGCAGTCAAAATCGCCGGCGAGTGCTTCTTCGTCCGCGAATTCGCCGTCGTCGGCAAAAGCTGTTTCGCCCTCGAATGCTTCTTCACCCGCGAAACCTGCTTCGCCCGCGAAAGCTGATTCGAATGCGGCGAGCGTAACCGTGCCGCCGGACCAGCTGATTCAATATCTCAACCAGTCCATCAACCTCTATCACCAGACGACGATCCAGCAGCACATCGCCACCGAACCGCAGGAACAGTTGCTGCTTTACGACAATCGCCAACTGGCTACGCAATCCGTCCAGCTCGCTTTTCAGTTCGCGCGCGCCCAACTCGACATCATGACGGCCGACGCCGCTGCCGCGAAGGCTACAGGCGCGGCCAGCGCGGCGAGCGGTTCACAGGAATACAACTCGCTTCACCAGATGCTCTCGTCGATTGACAAGAATCTCGAGGATACGCAGGCGGAACAGGATGGCGATACGCGCAAGCTCGCCACGGCCACCGGCGCGAAACGCGCGCAGTTGCAGTCCACCGTGGCTGAGTTACAAGGAGAAATCGCGCTGGCTCAAGCGCGCCGCGATGCCGTCCGCAGCATGCTCGAGTTCGTGGGCACTTCCGCGGACAGTGGCGTGAGCGCCAGCGGGCTGCGCTCCGAGATCGATGCTCTTGGTTCCTCCGTTCCGGGCGCAAGCTCAGGCGCGAACACTTCCGGGCTGTCGCATCCGTCCCAACCGTTCTCGCTCACCGACGGCAAGGCGGCGCCCTCGAATATCTGGGATCTTTTCGCCGATCTTTTCGGGCTGTCGTCGAAATTGCGCACCGTGAACTCGATGATCTCGGATACAAACGCGCTGGTGCAGACTTCCAACGATTTGCGCGCTCCGTTCGTGGCCCGTTTGCGCGCGCTTTCCACGCAGGGAGATGCGCTCGCCGCGCAAGCCGACAGCGCGGATTCGTCGCAGCTCGCCCAAGAACGAGCGCAGCTCGACGCCATCGCCGCGCAGTTCCGGCAGATTTCCGCGGCGGTGATTCCTCTGAGCAAGCAGCGCATCCTGCTGAACCTGTACGAGAAAAATCTGGGCGGCTGGCGCGATGTAATCTACAGCCGCTATAAATCGGACGCGCGCGGGCTGGCGTATCGGCTTGGAGCGCTGGCAATTCTGTTCGCGATCGTTTGGGGACTTTCCGAACTTTGGCGCCGTGGCGTGTACCGCTACGTCCACGAACCGCGCCGCCGCAATCAATTTCTGCTGGTTCGCAAGCTGACTTTCTGGTTTGTCATCTTCGTGATCGTGATTCTCACGTTCGCCAGCAAGCTCGGCTCGTTCGTCACTTTCGCCGGACTTCTGACCGCGGGCTTGGCCGTCGCACTGCAAAACGTGCTGGTCTCGATGGTCGGCTATTTCTTCCTGATCGGGAGATTCGGCATACGCGTGGGCGATCGCATCGAAGTGAACAACATCAGCGGGGAAGTGATCGATATCGGGTTGGTGCGGTTCCACCTGATGGAACTCGGCGCTGGATCGACGCCCACCGGCCGGGTGGTGGCCTTCTCGAATTCTGTCGTTTTTCAGGCCAGTTCCGGTTTATTCAAACACATTCCGGGCGCGTCATTTGCCTGGCATGAAGTCACGCTCACGCTTCCGCGCAATGCCGACTTCGGCGCCATCAAGAAGAATCTGCTGGGCGCGGTAGAAAACGTCCTGCACGATTATCACGACCAAATCGAATCCGTGTATAACCAGATGGAAAAAACGGGCATCTTGATGTCCGATAGCGGCCTGCGTCCGAAGCTCGAGCTTCATCTGACCAGCGGCGGCATCGACGCGACCATCCGTTATCCGGTCGATCTCCAGCACGCCTCCGACATCGACGCGCGCGTTTCCCGGGAGCTCCTTAACGCCCTGGAACGCGACACAAAGCTCCAAACGCCGGAAGGTCCTGCCATCCACCTGAAAACCGACGTCCCAGCGGGTGCCCCTACCGGCTAGCGCTGGTGAGTTTGCTTTTGCGGGTGCACGTGCACGGCCATGCGTGAGGGGCGGCCTTTGGGAGGGTGTTCGCTGTCAACGGGCCACTACTGCCAGACAAAACCGTGGCGCACAGCCGCCGTATCCGAGAACAAGCCCACGACAACTCCCGTCGCATTGATCCGCTCAGGCACGGTGCCTAGATTTGTATAGGTGTATTGCACCTGTGCCGCGTCGGGGTCGTCCAGGGTAGTAAACGTCCCATTCGGCTCACGCACATAGCCGTGCCTTATCAGGTCTGCTTCCCGGTAGGTCCCAACGACTGCGCCGCTATCATTCATCCCGTATGGGAACGAACTCACAGCTTGCGGCGGGTCGATCATTGTGTACGTGCCGTCCGCGGCGCGGACAAAGCTGTGGGATGTGTTGACGTTGTTCACGATGCCAACGTAGATTCCACCCGTAATCACGCCGCCGGAGTTGATGTCCGTAATGTAGGTTCCTTCTTCGGACGCTGTGCCTGCTCCGGGAGCGTCGAGGATTGTGATCGTACCGTCCGAATTCATCAGAAAGCCGTGATACACGCCGCCCGTATCCGTATAGGTTCCGGCCACGGTCCCGTTCGCACTCATTTCGGGGACCACAATCTCCACTTGGCTCGGAACGCCAGTTGGATCGAACGTCGTGAACGTCCCATTGGCCGAGCGAAGGAAGCCGTGTGCACCGTTGGCATC
>JASHWB010000413.1 GCA_030044295.1 Candidatus Acidiferrales bacterium | reverse complement strand
TTCAACAAGTGGCGCGCGAATTTTTCCGGGCAGAGCGCTTGGCCGCGTCCGTCGTCGGTAACCTCAACGGATTCGCCCTCACGCGGGCTCAACTCGCATTCTGATCAGCCGGAGAGCTTATCCGGTAGCTTAATGGAGATCGCCGGACACGATGCGGCCGCCGACAACCGTAAGCACCGATTTGATCTGCTTGATTCCCTCGTCCGAAACCTTCTGCGGATCGAAATAATCGTCGTTAAGAACAACCAGATCACCAAGTTTGCCCGCTTCGATCGAACCTAGCTCGTTTTCTTCGTGGAAGAACCAGCCGTTGTCCGCTGTGTACATGCGCAGCGCCTGCTCGCGCGTCACCTGTTCTCGATCGTTAATGAGCGCTCCGGTGCAATCTTTGCCGGTGACCATGTAATAGATTTCGTACCACGGATCGAGGATGGAAATGTCGCCGGCGTCCGAGCCCGCGCCGACGTGAATTCCGCTCGCTAACAGCGTGCGATAGGGAGGGCCGGCCGGCTGGCCTGCGGGCGTTCCCTGCCCGCCCTGAAGATATTTCCAGCCGTGCAGCGCCAGGCCGACGCCAATCGCCTTCATCGCCTGGACCGTCTGCGGATCGATTGCCGGAACGTGCGCGATGGACCAGTGCAGACCGGCAATGGGCGTCACGGCATTCACTTTCCCGTACGTTTGCGCGGTGAACTGGACTTCCGCGAGCGAGAGCGTGTGCTGCTGGTACGTCCAACCGTGCTTCGCGACCAGTTGCAGCGCGGCCTCATAGTTTTCCGGATGCTGTCCTCCGGCAAAATTCGAAAACCACGGGCTGGCGAATTCGCCAATTCCTGAGACACGCAGCATGTTGTCGCCAAAATCCGGGAACACGTTGAGCAGGCGTTCAGTTAAAAGCGGCAGCGCCAAAGTCTTGTCCATGGAGATTTGGAACAGCCGCACGCGCTCGTTGAGTTTGTGCTGCTGGTCGAGCGCCAGGATCTGCTCATAGACCGTCCAAGGATCGCCGCTGGCGATTCCTGGGAACGTAAAGTCGTCCTGCAAATCGGGGCTGCCGGGATCGGCGAACACGCCCATATCCACGCTGGTTGTGAGCCCATACTGCAGTGCATACGACTGTGCGTACTCAGCGCTGCGAATGTTGTCATCGAGCGTCTGCATTTTGCGCAGGAGTTCGAGAGCGGCGTTTGCCGCGGGTCCGGCCAGAGCGCCCGTCTCGCTGACGGCAATCCCATTGCTCTCAAGAAACTTCTTCCCGAGACTATTCGTGACGGCGGGACCGAACGTGGCGAAAAATACCGGATGATCGGGCACGGCTGCATCGAGTTCGGCAAGCGTCGGCATGCGGTTTTCCTTGAAGAGTCGCGGCGTCCAGTCGCCAATGGCCGTTACCCATGCGCCAGCCGGAACCGTTTTGGCGCGCTGCGCGAGCATCGCCATCGCCTGCGGGATGCTTGTTGCGGTTTCGACCATCACGTCGTAGCCGGGACGATGGCTAAACAAGACGAAGTGATTGTGATCGTCGATCAGGCCGGGCACGACAACCCGCCCGTGCAGATCGATGGTCTTGGTACACGGATTCAGTTTGTGATTTCCTGGCCCGACGTAGGCGATACGGCCCTCCTGGATCGTCACCTGGCTGACCACGCGATCCTGCGCGTCGAAAGTGTGGATCTTGCCATTCACTAGGCGCAGGTCGCGCGACCAGGAGCAAGCGTCTTGTGCCGCCGCCGGAAGCGCCGCCATCGCCACAAGCAACATCAGCACTGGGATTCGCATTTTTGCTTCACCTCGAAATGGAACCGTTCCGCGCCGTCACTTCTATGCCGGTGTCTGGCGCCCGATTGTATCCCTCTGGCGTGTGATTTTCCTCACCCGCGGCGTTTTTCCTTTGACGCGGCCTGCACTCTTTGCCATGATCTTCGCCGAAGGACATTTCTTCGAGGGACAGCGGCATCCCGGTCCGCATCTCCATTTTGGCGTCGGGCAGCACGGGCAATTCCACGTTGCTCGAAACGGAATGCACTACTCTCCTTATCGACGCCGGCCTCGGTAAAAAAGAACTCACACGCCGCTTCGCTGCTTTAGGCCGCGTGCTTCCCGAACGCGTGGACGCGATCCTGGTCACTCACGAGCACTCCGATCATTCCTACGCCGCGGCGCAGCTCGCCCGGCATTGGCGCTGCCCCGCGTATTTGACCGAGCCGACGCACCGCGAAATCGTCAAAATGTACGCGGAAGATTCGGAAAATCCGGGCAAAAAGGCTACATTCGACCGCATCGAATATGTCCGCGCCGGCGAGCGCTTTGAAATTGGGGATGTGGAAATCAACGCGTTCCGAATCCCGCACGACGCGGCCGATCCCGTCGGATTCGCCTTCCGCGGCAGCGGAACGAAAATCGCCGTCACCACCGATCTCGGTTATCTGCCCGAGCACGTGAAGCAGCATCTGCGCGAGGCCGATTTCCTGATGCTCGAATCGAACCACGACCTCGAAATGCTAAAGGTCGGGCCGTATCCGTGGCATATCAAGCAGCGCGTGATGAGCCGCACGGGCCATTTATCGAACAACGTGGTCAGCGACTTTCTAGCCGATTCAGAGGTGTTCGACGCGCGCCCACGCCATCTCGTCTTGGCGCATCTTTCGGAGCAGAATAATCACCCGGATATCGCGCGTCTTTCCGCCGAACAGGCTCTCGCCGCGCGCGCCATCGATTTCGCGTTTCGCGGGTCGCTGCACATCGCCTCCCAACGCTCTCCCCTCGGTCCATTCGAGCTGTAACGCTATTCCGAAAATTCCCGCCTCGGCTACGTAGCTCTTGATGTATATTCCGGGCCATCTCGAGCACGTCCGCGAATGTAAAAGAATGGGCGCGCTCGTCCGCGTCGCGGTGCAAGGAGGGAAGCCATGGAGTCACCTGTCGCAATCGCTCTATTGGTCGTCGCCGTAGTCGTGCTGGTTCTGGTGCTGAAGGTGATTTTCGGCTCCTTCTTCACTGTGGACACAGCCCATGCCGGGATCGTCCAGCGGATGGGAAAATTCCTGCGCATCGCGCCGCCGGGGCTGAATTGGAAAGCGCCGTTCCTGGATTCCGTGGTCGGGAACCTGAGCCTGCAGGTGCAGCAGCTCGACGTGAAGGTCGAAACCAAGACCAAAGACAACGTCTTTGTGCAGATCCCGATTTCCGTGCAGTACCAGGTGATTCCCGAAAAAGTGTACGACGCGTTCTACAAGCTCTCCGATCCGATGAAGCAGATCGAGTCGTTCGTCTACAACGTGATCCTCGGCCACGTC